>DATKGB010000130.1:0-4518 GCA_035544315.1 Verrucomicrobiia bacterium | reverse complement strand
CGGGACAAAAGACTGGCTGGCCCGCTCGAAGATCGGGCGCCCGTTTGCCGCTTCCGGAGAAGAGCCTTGTCGCACGATCAACGCGGTCCCAGCGCCTATGACGACCCGGGAACGCCCGAAGAGATCACCCGTCGCACGTTTATGGCCAACGCCACCTTGACCCTCAGCGGCATTATCGGCCTGGGCTTGGCGATACCGATCGTCGGCTCCCTGATCCCCAAAACCGGAGCCGGCAGCGTGAGCTGGTCGACCCTCGATGGGGCCGGCTGGAAGCAGTTGCAGTCGTCGACCGACATGCCAGTCCAAATTAACTTCGTGCTCGACGGCAAGGACGCATATCTGCCCGAGCAGCAGTCGCCCGAATCGGTCTGGGGCGTCAAGACCGACCTAGCAAAGTTCGAGAAGCTGCGCCCCGACATTTACGCTAATCCTAAGGGCAACGTCCCCTATCCGGCAGTCAACATGGGCTTTGCGATCTTCAGCCCGATCTGCCCGCACCTTGGATGCCGTTTCAACTACTCGGTCGAGGCCGGCAAATTCTTATGCCCCTGCCACGGCTCGACCTACGACAACGATGGCACACACCTCTCGGGCCCGGCGACGCGCGGCCTCGACCCGCTGCCGTTGCGCGAGCAGAGCGGCAAGGCGCAGATCACCTGGATTCGCTACGCTCCGACGATCCCCGATCGGATCGTCGTTTCGTACACCAACTGACGTAAGAGAGAATAGGTACAGCGGAAATGCTCAACTGGATCGAGCAGCGCACCGGCTTCGTCTCGATGACGAAAGGCCTCCTGACCGAAGATATTCCGGGCGGCGCGAGTTACTGGTACGTCTTCGGTAGCGCGACGTTGTTTGCGATGATCCTGCAGATCGTCACCGGCATCTTCCTCACGTTTTTCTATGCTCCGTCGGCGAACACGGCGTGGGAATCTACCCGGGCGATGTACGCCAACCCGTTCCAACATTTCGTGCTCTCCCTGCATTATTGGGGCGCGTCGGCGATGATCGCGCTCCTGTTCTTGCATTTGCTGCAAGTCGTGATCTTCGGCGCCTACAAATCGCCGCGCGAACTTCAATGGGTCGTCGGCGTGATGCTGCTGCTGGTAACGATGGTACTGGGTCTGACCGGCTACCTGCTGCCGTGGGATCTGGATGCCTATGCCGCATCCCAAGTCGCCATCAATCTGACGCTGCAAATGCCCGTGGTCGGGCAGTACGTCCAATACTTCGCACAAGACGGCACGACACTAGGAACCTTGACGATCAATCGTTTCTTCGGATTGCACGTGTGGCTGATGCCCGCTGCGTTGGTCGCATTGGTCGGCGCGCACTTGGCGATCTTCCGCTGGAACGGCCCGGCCGGGCCGCCGGTCGCCGACCCTCGCCCGCTCAAATCGGGGCGCTTCTGGCCGGATCAGATGTTCATGGACACGGTCGTGTCGTTCGGGATCTTCGTCATTATCGTTTTCCTATCGTTCGTTTTCCCGCCGTTCCTGGATCTCAAGGCCGATCCGGCCAACGCAACGTTTATCCCGTATCCAGCCTGGTATTTTCTCGATCTATTCGGCTTGCTCAATCTCGTGCCGGGCGCCTTCGAAATCGTGGGCGCGATCATCATTCCGGGCATCGCGACGATGATTCTGTTCTTGCTGCCGTGGATCGATCGAAGCACGACGCGCACGACCGGCTCGCGCAAGTTCATCTTGTGGGTGACCGCGATTTCGATGGTTTTCATTCTCGGTCTGACTTTCTGGAGCCAAGCCGGCATCGTTGCCAAACAACAAGCCGTTCCGCCGCCTCCGCCGCCCGCAATGACCAACTCGACGGCAACGACATCGATTGCGGCAACGCCGGCGAAAACCGTCGCATCCACGAGCGGGTTGAGTCCGACTGCCAGCGCCAAAGCCGGCGCGTCGGTCTTCACGGTCAACTGCTCGTCGTGTCACGGCGCAACCGGTCAAGGGATGCCCGGTGCGTTCCCACCGCTGGCCAATAACCCGCTCGTCACCGGCGATCCCGGCAAGGTGATCGATATCGTGCGCAACGGTCTGCACGGAACCATCACGGTAAACGGCGCTGCGTACAATGGCGTCATGCCCAGTTGGAAAGGCTCGCTCTCGAACGGCGACATCGCCAACGTCATCACCTATATCCGCGGTTCGCTGGGCAGCAACAAAGCCTCGGCGGTCACGCAAGCACAGGTCGCCGCCGCCAAGCCTTAGCTCGACGCGACGGTTAAAGCCCTAAGCCTGCGGCCAGACGTTCGCCCAGCGATACGTCGACTTTGCGCCAGTGCGCGAGTTGACGCCTCTGCACTTCGTTACGAATCGGTTTCATGTGGTTCACGACCGTGTCGACGAAGCGATCTTGCGATTCTTTGGAATAGAGCCGATACAGATCGCCGGGCTGTTGGTAATTGTCGTTACGCGCCGAGTTTTGCGAGAAACGGCCGGTTTCTCCGGCGATCGGCGTTCGCGGCTCGACAAACTGCAGCTGCTCCACAGGACCACCGCGCGAGTTCGGTTCGTAGTTGGGTGCGGCGCCGCCGTTGTTCCCGTAGGCCATGTGACCGTCGCGTCCGTAGTTGTTCACCTTGGCGTTCTTGGGTTGGTTGACCGGCAGCAAATGGTAGTTCGGGCCGATGCGGTATCGGTGCGCGTCCGCATAGGCAAAGATGCGACCCTGGAGCATTTTGTCGGGCGAGAACCAGATGCCGGGAACGACGTTGGATGGTTCGAATGCGGCTTGCTCGATCTGCGCAAAATAGTTATCGGGGTTCTTGTCGAGGACGATTCGCCCGACCTCGATCAGCGGGTAGTCCTTGTGCGACCAGATTTTGGTGACATCGAACGGATCGAAGCGATAGCCGGCGGCGTCTTGCTCGGGCATGATCTGCACGTACATCTTCCAGCACGCCGCATCCCCGCCGGCGATCAGCTTGAACAAACTGCGGGTCGCGTAGTCCGGATCGTCGGCGGCGATCGCGGCGGCTTCCTGGCGTGTGAAATTGCGAATGCCCTGCTCGGTCTTCATGTGGTATTTCACCCACGACAGTTTCCCGGCGGCGTTGATCCACGAGTACGCGTGGCTTCCGTAGCCGTTCATGAACTCGTGCGATTGCGGAATGCCGCGATCGCCCATCATGTAGGTCACTTGATGCAGCGACTCCGGTGAAAGCGACCAGAAATCCCACTGCATGTCGTTGTCGCGCAAATTGGTCTGCGGATCGCGCTTCTGCGAATGAATGAAATCCGGAAACTTCAGCGCGTCGCGAATGAAGAAAATCGGCGTGTTGTTGCCGACGAGGTCGTAGTTGCCTTCCTCGGTGTAGAATTTGAGCGCGAAGCCGCGTGGATCGCGCTGCGTGTCGGCGGCGCCGCGCTCGCCGGCGACCGTCGAAAACCGCGCCAGCATCTCGGTCTTCTTGCCGGTCTTGCTAAAGAGTGAGGCTTTGGTGTACGCCGTCACGTCGTTGGTGACTTCGAAGTAGCCGAACGCTCCCGCCCCCTTGGCGTGCACCACGCGTTCGGGCACCCGCTCGCGGTTAAAGTGCGCGTTCTTTTCGACGAGTTGGTAGTCGGCCACGAGCAGGGGACCGGGGTCACCCGCCGACATCGAATTCTGATTGTCGCCGATCGGCGTTCCGAAATTGGTGGTCAAATCGCCCATGAATCCATCCCCGCGCGGCGGTAAAGTGAAAACCGTTTTCGTTTTAATGACCCTAGCACCCGATGCTGGTGCTGTCAAACCGGCGGCGCCGGGCTAGATGCAGCGGGGGCCGGTGTAGAGGAACAGGACCGCTCGGCCCGAGCGCGCGACGATCCGGCGCTCGCGACCGTAGGTCGGGTCGAACGGCGGGCGCTTGGCCGGGGCGACCACAAAAACGCGGTGGGCCGAGCAGATGATGTCGCGTGCGAGGGCGCCGTCGACGCTCTGCTTCACGTCGGGGGCGCTCAGGGCGTAAACTTTGGGCGCCGTATAGAAAAGGAGCGCGTTGCTCCCCGGAATGCTTTGAATCGCGACGACGTCGCCGGGATAGCGCTGCGCGTCGATGGCCGCAGCCAATGCCGGCACCGGCTTGAACGCTTCGGCTTGAGGAAGACCCAAGAGCACCAACAGGTCGAATGCGACCAGCATCGCGACGCCTAGGCCGTACGGCGCGACGGTCGTGAAACGATCGCGCATTAGCAGGACCGCGGTCGCGACCGCGCCGGTAAAGATGATCGAGCCCACCGCGATGAGGACCGGGAGCAGCGCCGACGCCGCCGACGCAAATTTGTTGTCGCTCACGAAAATCGCGATCGCGACGGCCATCACCCCGATGAACATCGGCACGGTCGCCGCCGAAATCAGCGCGGCGCGGTTGACGCCTTTGCGCGCGACGTAGTCCAGGTACAGCCCGACCACCAACGCCATTGCCGGCATCTCGAGTGCGATGTAGTTTGGAAGCTTAGTCTTCGCGCAGCTGAAAAACAGCAGGGGCACGACGATCCACACGACGGCCAATCGCATCAG
>DATKGB010000129.1:0-31655 GCA_035544315.1 Verrucomicrobiia bacterium | reverse complement strand
AGGCCGACGCCCGCTCCGCCCAAAACACAACGCAAGGGACTCGAGGGCGTCTGGGAAGTAGCGTTGCAAGCACCATCGCTGCCGACGGCAATCTACACGCACTTCAAACTCAAGCAGGATCAGAACGCGCTGACCGGCGTGTATCTCGATAACGCGGGTAAACAATTCGCCCTCGCGGGCGCCATCGACGGGAAAACCGTGCGCGTGGTCGTGACCCTGGCCGACGGTACGACGCTGGTGTTCAACGCCACCGTCGATGGTACGACCGACATGCTCGGCACGATGACCGACGGGAAGGGTACGATGATGTATTTCACGGCCGCCTACCGCCCCAAAGAAAACTTCCTGGACAATCTCAGCCCCGCTCCGTCGCTTGGCGGCATGGGTTCGGGCGGAGCGCCGCCTTAGGCCGACGCGCGTTCGCGCAGTCGCCGCTCGACGTAGGGCTGCAGGCCGCCGTCTTCGATCAGCGCTTGCATGAACGGCGGGAACGCGGCCGCTTGAAATTGCGTACCTTTGGTCAGATTGCGCACGACGCCGGTAGCGGGTTCGACTTCGATCTCGTCGCCGGGGGCGATGCCCTCGACCGCTTCGGTACTCTCGAAGATCGGCAAGCCGATGTTGAGCGCGTTGCGGTAGAAAATGCGTGCGAACGACTTGGCGATGACCGCCGAGGTTCCCGACCCTTTGATCGCAATCGGTGCGACTTCGCGAGAGGAACCGCAGCCGAAGTTCGAACCGGCGACGATCATGTCGCCGGGCTTCATGCGCGCGGCGTATTCGGGGTCGATACCCTCCAGCGCGTGCTTTCCGAGTTCGACCGGATCGACGATGTTACAATATTTACCCGGAATGATCACGTCGGTGTCGACGTTCTTGCCAAAGGTATGCGCGCGTCCGCGTAGTTGTTTGTCCACGGTTATACTCCAGCCAATTCCAGAACGCGGGGATCGGTGATCTTTCCGGTCAGCGCCGACGCGGCGCAGGTCGCCGGCGACGCCAGATAGACCTCGGATTTGGGCGAACCCATGCGGCCGACGTAGTTGCGATTGGTCGTCGAGATCGCGCGCTCGCCGTCGCCCAAAGTCCCCATGTGGCCCCCGAAGCAGGCGCCGCAGCCCGGCGTATTGACCGCGCAGCCTGCAGCTGCCAGCGTCGTGAGGATGCCTTCGGTTGCGGCTTGCATCCAGACTTCTTGCGAGCCCGGGTTCACGATCACGCGCAGGCTCGACGCGATCTTCTTGCCGTCCAAGATGCGGGCGACTTCGCGCAGATCGTCGATGTAGCCGTTGGTACACGAACCGATAAAGACTTGGTCGACCATGATGTTGTCGGCGGCAACCTCCGAGATCGGGTGCACGTTATCGGGCGTGTGCGGGCAAGCCACCTGCGGCTCGAGGTTGCCGATGTCGATGTTCAGGACGCGTTCGTAGACCGCATCGCTATCGGCGCGCTCGACGACGAACGGCCGATCGGTGCGTGCCTTAACGTAGGCAATCGCCTTGGCGTCGGCGTGGAAGATCCCGTTCTTGGCGCCGGCTTCGATCGCCATGTTGGCCATCGTGATGCGTCCGGTAATCGAAAGCTCGTCGACGGTGCTCCCGTGAAACTCGATCGCGCGGTAGGTCGCGCCGTCGATGCCCAACTCGCCGACGGTGCGCAGCATGATGTCCTTGGCGAAGACCATCGGGCCGAGCTTACCGCTGTACACGATCTTGATCGTCGACGGAACCTTGAGCCAAACTTCGCCCAGCACGAAGGCCGCGGCGATGTCGGTCGATCCCATCCCGGTAGCAAACGCTCCGAACGCGCCGTATGTGCACGTGTGCGAGTCGCCGCCGACGATCAGTTCGCCCGGCGCGACTAGCCCCTTCTCGGGAAGAATGACGTGTTCGATGCCGCCTCGGCCGACGTCGAAGAAGTGCTCGATCTCCTGCTCGATCGCAAAGTCTTTCATCATCTTGGCGAGCTTGGCGGATTGCGCGTCTTTGGCCGGCACGAAGTGATCTTCGACCAGCGCGATCTTGTGTTTGTCAAAGACGCGATCGGCGCCCTTGATGTTGCGCATCACGGCAATCGAGACGGCCGCGGAGAGTTCGTTGGCTAAAACCAAATCGACAGTGGCATTGATGATCTGCCCGGGCTCCACGCGCTCTAAGCCGGCGTGGCGCGCGAGAATTTTTTCGCTCAGCGTCATTCCCATGCTCACCTCGATTCGGCTCCAAGGCCGCAGGGTCCCCGCCGCGAAGATCGAGCGATGCACGATCGTACCTTTGGGTTTGCCACCCGGGCCATCCACGCTGGGACGCCACCCGACCCGGTGACCGGGTCGCGCACGACGCCGATCTACCAAACGGCCGCTTTTGTTTTCGGGTCAACCGAGGAAGCGGCCGAACTCTTCCAATTGCGCTCGTACGGCCATATCTATAGCCGGATCAGCAACCCAACCGTCGCGGCGTTCGAAGAGCGCATGGCCAGTCTGGAAGGCGGCCTGGGCGCGATCGGCTTTTCCAGCGGTTTGGCGGCGCAGTTATGCGCGGTCCTTTCCTTGGCACAGTCCGGCGACCACATCGTCTCCTCCAAGAGCATCTACGGCGGCACCGTAACGCAATTTTCGATCACGGTCGCGCGGATGGGCATCGAGACGACGTTCGTGCCCATCGACGACTATCCGGCGATACGCGCGGCGATTGCGCCGAATACGCGCCTGCTGTTTGCCGAAACGATTGGCAACCCGTCGGGCGCGGTTGCCGATCTGGAACGGCTCGCCAGCATCGCGCACGACGCCGGCATCCCGCTGATAATCGATAATACGTTCGCGTCGCCGTATCTCTGCCGACCGATCGAACACGGCGCCGACATCGTCATCCATTCGGCCACGAAGTTCATCTCGGGTCACGGCACCACCATCGGCGGCGTCTTGGTCGAATCGGGAACTTTCCCGTGGGATAACGGGCGCTTTCCCTTGCTCTCACAACCCAGCCCCGGCTATCACCAGAAAGTCTTCACCGAGACCTTCGGCGAGTACGCGTTCTTGATGCGCGCGCGCGCCGAAGTTTTACGCGATGTCGGCGCCCAGATGTCACCGATGGACGCATGGCTGCTGCTGCTGGGTTTGGAAACGTTGCCGATCCGCATGCAAGCCCACGTCGAAAACGCGCGCAAGGTCGCTGAGTTTCTGCGCGATCGCCCCGAAGTCGCGTGGGTCGCCTATCCGGGTTTTGCGAATCATCCGCAGTATGCGCTGGCGCAACGCTATCTGCCCCTGGGTGCCGGATCGATTTTCACGTTTGGTCTTCGCGGCGGCCGCGAAGCAGGTCGACGCTTCATCGACGCGCTGGAGCTGTGGAGCCACTTGGCCAACGTCGGCGACGTCAAATCGCTGGTGATCCATCCCGCGTCAACCACGCACTCGCAACTCACCGAAGAAGAGCTGCACGATGCCGGCGTTCCGCCCGAATCGGTCCGCCTCTCCGTCGGGCTCGAAGACCTCGACGATCTCCTCTGGGATTTGGATAACGCCCTTCGACAAGCGCGGGGTGACAAATCGTGATTCTCAGTACCGTCGCTCAACGGCGCGAACTATTGGATCGAAGTCGGACGATTGCGATGGTTGGCGCGTCGCCTAACGCGATGCGCCCCAGCTATACGGTCTTCTCCTACGTACGAACGCGCGGACGGTACGCCGTTGCGCCGATCAATCCGACGGTCGCGCAGATCGACGGCATCAAGGCGTATCCCTCGCTCACCGCGTATGCGGCCGAGCATGGCGCGCCCGACATCGTCGACGTGTTTCGCAAACCCAGCGAAGTCGTCGAAGTCGTCCGCGAAGCGATCGCGGTGGGCGCGAAGGCGGTATGGTTTCAATACGGCGTCATCAACGACGAAGCGATTCGCATGGCCGATCGAGCCGGTCTGGACGTCGTCGTCGATCGCTGTCTTAAAGTCGAATCGGCCCGCTTTGACGGCGGCCTGGCAACCAGCGGGCTCAACAGCGGATTGATCACCAGCCGTCGTCCGAACAGACCGTGAGCTATGCGTTGGAATCGGCCGCGCTCGACGGCGAGATCCTCCACGCGATTGCTACCTGGCACCGCGGCGGTCGCGCGCTCGACGATGCGGAGTTCGACGATCTCGCGCTACGGTTGTTCGCTTACCAATTGCGTTACAACGCGCCGTACGCGCGTTTCTGCGCGTCGTTCGGCATTTCCGAGCGCGCGCTCCCACAGACCTGGCAAGACATTCCTGCGGTTCCCACCCAGGCATATAAAGAAGCGACCCTCACCACCTTCGATCCCGCCCACGCCCTCATCGCATTCACGACCAGCGGCACCACCGCGCGCATCGGCGGCCGTCACTACATGGAGACGCGTACCCTCTATGACGCCTCGTTGCTGGCGGCCTTCGACCACTTCATCCTCCCCGACCGCGCCCATTTGCGCTACTTGAACTTCGTCCCCAATCCCGGCGATCGGCCCGAATCGTCGCTGGGCTACATGATGGCGCGCGTTAGCGCGGATCGCGGCGACGAGCAGACCGGCTGGTACCTGCGCGGCGACGAAGTCTTCGTCGATGCCTTCATCGCCGACGCGAACGCCGCCATCAAAGACAATGCGGCCGTCTGCATCGCCGGCACCGCCTTTGCGTTCGTGCAACTTTGCGACGCGCTGGCTGGTCGAAAGGTTCGCTTCGTCTTCCCCGCTGGTTCGCGCGTGATGGAAACCGGCGGTTTTAAAGGTCGCTCGCGCGTCGTCAAGCGCGACGACCTGTACGCCGGCATCGGAGCGACCCTCGGTATCTCCCAAGACCAGATCGTCGCCGAGTACGGCATGACCGAACTCTCCTCGCAATGGTACGATCGCGCGGCCGGCGCCGCGGAGCATCGCGTGAAGGCTTCTCCTCCCTGGCTGCGCGCGCGCATCGTCGGTGCGAACGGAACGGCGTTGCCCAGAGGTGTCGTCGGCGCGATCGTGCACGTCGACTTGGCAAACCGATCGTCGTGTCTAGCGGTACAAACCGAAGATTTGGGCGCCGACGTGGACGGCGGGATCGTCTTGTTCGGGCGCGAGCAGGGTGCGGCGTTGCGCGGTTGTTCGCTCGATGCGGAGTCCTTGCGGCCGCGATGACAGCCCTGGAGGCCCTACCCGCACGACGGATCGTTCGAGCGATCGCCGATGCGGCGCAGCGTTGGGGCGACGCCGACTTTCCGCCGCGCGTGCGCGCTCTCGACGCGATTATCGCGCGCACCGGCTACTCGATGCCGGTCGTCGAGTACGCGCTCGATCGATTGTTCGAATCGATCTCACACGAAGCACTCCTTGCGGTGATCGCCGACGAACTGGGCTGCCTCGAAGCCCTCGATGGTTTCGCGGAACGCCCCGGCCGCCCGCGCGCGCGCGCATTCCCGGTGGGGCGCGTCGCGATCGTCTCGAGCCGCACGACCATCGGCGTAGCGATCGTTCCCGCCGTGTTCGCACTGTGCTCCAAGAACGACGTCGTGGTCAAAGATCGCCAAGATCGCCTAGTCGCCGCTTTCTTCGAAACCCTCGGCCAAGAGGATGAAGTCTTTGCGCGAGCCGCGCGAGCGCAAGGATGGAACGGTGCGGACGCGACAACGACGCTCGACGATTTCGAGGCGGTCGTCGCATTTGGGAGCGACGAAACACTGGCGGAGATCCGCCGGCGTTGCGCGCCCGATGCGCGTTTCGTTGGTTTCGGCTCGAAAGCCAGCGCCGGGTACGTCGCCCGAGAAGCCCTCGCCGACGCAGCGCACGCGACGTCGATCGCGCGGGGGGCCGCGCGCGACCTTATCTTGTACGACACGCAAGGCTGTTTGTCACTACACGTGCTGTTCGTCGAGCGCGGCGGAGCCGTAACGCCCGAGCGGTTCGGCGCAATGCTGGCCGCAGCCGTCGAACACGCGAGCGTCGAGTTTCCGCTCGGCGCGCGCGACGACCACGCATCGGCCCGTCTCGGCAGCGCGCGTGCGATGGCCGCCTTTCGTGCCGCCGCCGGCGAGGGTACGGCGTTTTCCGACGACGCGGGAACCTATTTGCTGGCCCTGGACCCGCCACGCGCGCAAGCGCCCTTCTTCTCACCGCGCGCGCTGACGATACACGCGGTCGACCACCCCGGCGAGGCCGCCGCCTACCTCGACGCCCACGGCATCGCCCTCGAAGCGCTTGCCGCGGACGGAACGCGCCAGGATATCGTGAATATGGCCGCTGCGGCCGGAGCCGCGCGCATCGCGCGCTTCGGCGACCTCCAAGCGCCGCTCCTCACCGCCAACCATGGTGGGCGGCTGCGCATCGGCGACTTCGTTGACTGGATAACTGACGAAACGTGAACGACGATCTCGAAGAACTCCGCGGACCGGTCCCCGGACCACGCACTGCCGAACTGCTGCCGGTCTTGCGCGAACGCGAGTCGCGCAACGTCACGTTTCTTTCCGACACCTTCCCGATATTTTGGGAATCGGGATCGGGCGCGACGATTACCGATGTCGACGGCAATCGCTACATCGATTTGACCGCCGCGTTCGGGGTGGCCAACGTCGGACACGCCAACCCCCACGTCGCCTCGGCGATCAGCGATCAAGCCTCGCGCATGCTGCACGCCATGGGCGACGTGCACCCGACCGAAGTCAAGGTGAAGCTGCTCGAACGCCTGCCCCAAGTGTTACCGCCCGGCCTGGACAAGACGTTTCTGGCAACCACCGGTTCCGAAGCCGTCGAAGCTGCCCTCAAGACCGCGATGCTCGCGACCGGAAAACACGCTTTCGCCGCCTATCGCAACGCCTATCACGGCTTGAGCCTGGGAGCGCTGTCGGTAACCGGCATCGAAAAGTTTCGCGCGCCGTTTGCCGGTGCGGTCGCCGACACCACGCTTTGGTTGGACTATCCGCGCGCGGGCAGCGACGCCAAAAATAGTGCCGGCGTCGCGCTGGCGACGGCACGCGAGGAGCTGATCAAACGAAAGGATCTAGCGGCGCTGATTATCGAGCCGATGCAGGGTCGTGCCGGCATCATCGTTCCGCCGCTCAACTATCTTTCGGGCTTGCGCCGGCTGTGCGACGAACTGGGCATCTTGCTGATCTTCGATGAGATCTTCACTGGTTTTGGACGCACGGGCTTCTGGTTCTCGGCGATTCACGATAATGTCACGCCGGACATCATCTGCATCGGCAAAGCGATGGGCAGCGGCTTCCCGATCAGCGCTGCGGTCGCGCGAGCCGACATCATGGACGCCTGGCCGCAAACCACCGGTGAAGCGCTGCACACCTCAACCTACCTCGGCAATCCGATGGGCTGCGCCGCGGCGCTGGCCACGATCAACGAACTGACGCGCGTGAAACTGCCCGCGCGAGCGCGCCAAGTCGGGCTCGGACTCGGCTCGCGACTGGCCGCGATGCGCAAACACGAATCCGTGCGCGACGTGCGCGGGCGCGGGCTGATGTGGGGCATCGAACTCACCGACGGCGCGACCGCGCAGCGCGTCGTAACCCAGTCGCTGGCACGGGGCGTCATCCTGCTGCAAGCCGGGGCGGAGGGGAACGTGCTCTCGATTACGCCGCCGCTGACGATCGGCGAACGACAGCTCTACCGCGCGATGGATATTCTGGAGGGTCTACTGTGACGAATATCTACCGCGTCGGCATCGTCGGCAGCGGGTTCGGCGTTCGTTCGCATCTGCCGGCCTTGACCGCGCATCCGCGCTTCGAGGTCGTCGCCCTCGCGTCGCCCAACAGCGCGGCGCGGGTCGCCGCCGAACGCAACATTGCGCAATCGTTCGCCTCGGCCGCGCAGATGATCGCCGGTGCCAAGCTCGATGCGATCGTGGTCGCGTCACCGCCGTTTACGCACCGCGACGACGTCCTCGCCGCACTTGACGGCGGCCTGCACGTCCTGTGCGAAAAGCCGTTCGCCTTGAACGTCGCCCAAGCCCAGGAAATGGTCGACGCAGCAAAACGTGCCGGTACGGCATGCGGGATGTCGCACGAGTTTCGTTGGATTCCCGAACGGATCGCGCTCAAGCAGATGATCGATAACGGCCACCTCGCGCCGTTGCGCGAGATCGAAATCACCCAACTGGCCGGCTGGCTGCGAGCCGACGGCACGCGCAAGCGCGGTTGGTGGTTCGACCGCGCGCGCGGCGGCGGGATCGGCGGCGCATTGCTCTCCCATCTCATCGACACGGCGACCTGGCTAGCCGGTCGCGCGCCGCAACGTTCCAATGGGTTTCTGCGCACGGCGAACGCGCGGCGCACGGATCCGGAAGGCGCCTTTGAAAGTACGGCCGACGACGGCGCGTTTGCGATCGTCGACTACGGCGACGGACTGATCGCGCGATTGGCATGCGACGCGACCTGCGCGGTCGATCAGTTCACCTTGGCCATTCACGCCGAAAATCGCACCGCGGTCGCCAGCGGCGCGAGCATGCACGAACTGCGCTTGTTCGCCGTCGGCACCGAAGAGACCGACGAGCTGGAATGCAAGCCGTCGCCCTACGCGCGTTTCGCCGCCGTCGATCCGCACGTCCCGTATTTAATGGAATTGTACGACCAGTGGGTCGCGCAAATCGAAACCGGCAAAAGCGCCCTCCCAACGTTCGAGGACGCGCTGGTCACCCAACGCGTCCTCGCGTCGATTGGTTACGGAGCCGACTAGACCTTACGGAACCGAAGAGTCTCCCAACGCTCTCGCGACGGCTCGGTACGCATCGATCCGCCCACAACCTTGGTGCGGATCGTTGATATTGACCGCAGTTTCACACAGGATCGTTTTTACGTGAGCCGGCGTCAGACTCGAGTTTGCTCCGAGCATTAACGCGACCACGCCGGCAACGTGCGGTGAGGCCATCGAGGTGCCGTCGATTTCGATGCGGCAGTTGCCGGCTTCGCCGAACGGATCCCTCGTGCATACCACTGACGCCTTATAGTTGGGGTCCGCCGACGTGCTGGTGTAGAGGTTTTCGATCCAATGGAGGATGTCGCTATCCGCGCCACCGTTGGCCGCGTCGCCGCCCGGCGCCGAAACCCCCCAGCTACTGGGATTGCTGGCGTCATAATCTGAATATGACGCCATGTATTCGGGATTGGCGCCCGCGTATGACGAGCCGTTGGGCTGACCATCGTTAAGCGCGGACGCGCCCACGGCAATGACGCCTGGATCGCAACCCGGCGCATCCAGGGTCGAAGCACTCTCGTTGCCGGCCGCGGCAACCACGACGGTGCCGGCCGCGATTGCATTGGCGATGGCCGCTCCCTCATCGGGAGAGTCGCCGCCGGCGCACGATCCACCCAAGCTCAAGTTGATCACTTTCGCGCCATTGTTGACGGCATCGGTGACCGCGGCAGCGATATCGGCAGTACTGGCACTGCACGCGTTGTTGTTGTCGCCCGGCGGACAGCCTTGAGCATCGGGGGTGGGGAAAACGCGCTCGCCGATGAGCTGCGCGTTGTAGCCCGCGCCCGAGAATCCAAAGCTATTGTTCGTGTCGGCGGCCGCAATGCCCGATACGTCCGTACCGTGGCCGTCTTGGTCGGTGATCGACGCACCGCTCTTGGTGCCGTGACCGGAGTTGAAAACGGCCGAATAGGCAATCTTGCCCGCAAGATCGGGATGCGTGGTATCGATGCCGGTATCGACGATCGCGATCTTCACGCCGGCGGCCAGAACCGCAGGCGTTGCCCCGAACGTGTTGCCGGATGCAACCGCGTAACCCCAAGCGTGCGACACGCAGATCAAATGCATATCCCACTGGCCGCCCGTGGACGCGAGTTGATAGAACGGCGGTCCGACTAGATTGCCGCCGGACACCTCTTGCGTGAGGTATGGATCGTTCGGAAAGTTCACCGCGGCGCTGGTCCGGAAGCGCAGTTGTACGCGCGACACGTTCGTCACGGCCGGGAGGGCTCGGAGTTTGGATTGCGCGGCGTCGAGGTCGCCGACGACGTGTAGGACGCGCATCGTTCTCCCGATGTGCGCGAACGCGATTTCAGACGCGACCGAGGTCGCACCCGCATCGCTTTCCGCTTGTCCCAAATTCGCGCTGGTCGATGAAAGTTTATTGTTGTCGTAGGTCACTTCCACGAGACCCGGTGCATAGGCCACGCCTTGCGGGCGCGCCGCGAAGGTACGCCGCGATGAAGTGTCGCGGGCCGCCCCGCCCATCGCCAGGGCTTCACGCACGACCGACTGCGGGTTCGTGTTGGTCGTATTGCACGCCGAAGCAGTGGAATTCGCGAGAACGACCGGCGAGGAATAGATCCCGCCCGATGCTCCAATGACGTAAAGTTGCGCGCTGTTCGTTGAAATGCTAACGCCGGAACCCGGTTGTACGCTCCAACCTGGATTGCTGAGGTCGTAATAATACAACGAATTGCCCGAAGCGCTACTGGGAAAACCAAGGGCATAAACGCCACCGAGCGCGGTCGGTGCGATCGCCGACGCGTTGCCGGGTAATTGCACGAAGCTGTTGTCCGCGTTTTCGTGATAGATATTACCGATCGAATTGAGAATGTACAGGCCGCCGGCGGAAACCGTACCGTTAGGAAGCACGTAACTATTGGTATCCCACGAGGCTTCAATCGAGGTTCCAGAACCCGGCACTTGCGACCATGTTCCGCTCACGTTGTGCCAGATCGCCTGATCGCTGCCCGCGGCGTTTCCGTTGGACAGCACGTAGATCGAGCCGTCCGCTGCAGTCGTGATCCCGCTGGCGCCGCCGCCAAGCCCGGTCCACGTGCCGCCGCTGTACGAATAGGTACCGCCACCGGAGTTAATCGCATACAGCGTGCCGTTTGGCGCGACCGCGAGTTGGGAGGCCAGCCCCGAAATGTTCGTCCAGCTTCCGCTGACGTAATGCCAAATATACTTATCGTTGCCTGCCGGGGCGGTAGAAAGCACCCAGAGCGAGCCATCGGGCGCTGCAGCGGCAGAACTTGCCGCACCGGGAATCTGCGTCCAGCTGGGGCCCTGGACCGCACTCTGAGGTCGTACCGACATGACGCCGGCCGGAAGGATGGCGGTATGCGCCATCGGTGCGAAACGGATCGATGCCGGTGAGATCGACGGGGGCATGGCCATCTGTGGGGTGGTGCGTGGGCCGGACGAAAGTCCCGAACACCCGCTCGCCAATGCCAAGCCCAAAAGGGCGGCAGTTGCAAGACGCGAGATCTTCATAAGAGGCTGACGATTCACGTGGGTCTCCCGGTTGGGCAAATGTACGCTTATTATGCTACGTTGGCCGGGGCACGTTCGGTTCCCACGCCGTTAGATACTTCCAAAGCATGCCCAAGGCCGCGGTGGTCGCGCGGTCCTGGATCGCCGCTCGGTTGCCCGGGAATTCGGTCCTCCGAGCGTTTACCGTGCCGTTGGTCCCAGCCAGAGCGATCCAAACGAGCCCGACCGGTTTTTCCCTCGTGGCGCCGTCGGGACCGGCGATTCCGGTGGTCGAAATAGCAAGCGTCGATGCCAAGCGCTCGACCGCGCCCAAGGCCATTTCGCAGACCACTTGCTCGCTCACCGCACCGAACGAATCGAGGGTCTGCCGGGCGACACCAAGGTGCGAAATCTTAACCGAATTGTCATAAGCGACGACCCCGCCGACGAAGCTTTTCGAGGATCCCGGCGTCCGCGTTAGGGCGGCGGCAATCCGGCCCCCGGTGCACGATTCGGCAACGCTGACGGTCAGTTGATGGCGCTGCAACAGATCGTGGATGACGCCTTCGAGGGTTTCCCCATCGTGTCCGAAGACGAAGCCGTCGAGCCGGCGTTCGATCTCGGCTTGCAACGGCGCGATCATCCCTTGGGCATCCTGCGGCGACGACGCCTTTGCCATGATCTTCACATCGCAACGGCCGCCGTGCGCCAACACCGCAATCTTCGGATTCTCGCTTGCGCGGAAGAGATCGGCGATCCGATGATCGATCTCAGATTCGGCGATGTTCACCGTGCGCAGCACCCGCGTGGTGACGCCCGTCGATAAAGCGTAACGCTCGCGCAAGAATGGGACCAGATGCTCGGTCAGCATCGGCTTCATTTCACCCGGCACTCCGGGCATACACGCAACGAACGTTCCGTCGGCGCCGAACGCCACGAAACCCGGCGCGGTTCCGTGCGCGTTGGGCAGCACCCGGGCGCCGCGCGGGATCATCGCCTGCTTGACATTGTTCTCGCGCATCGTGCGGCCCACGGCCGTAAAGAAGTCTTCCATCTTGTTCAACGACGCTTGGTCGAGTTCGGTATCCAAACCCAGCGCATCGCAAACGGCCTCTTTGGTGAGATCGTCGACGGTAGGTCCAAGACCGCCGGTCGTGACGACGCCATCCGCCCGCGACAGCGCCGATCGCAAGGTCGACACGATTCGCTCGCGGTTATCGCCGACGGCATGCGACGCATACACGTCGACGCCTGCATCGGCGAGGCGGTGCGCGACGAACGCCGTGTTGGTATCGACGAGTTGGCCGAGCAAGAGTTCGGTTCCGACGGCCACGAGCTCAACGCTGACCATCGTCAAACCACTCCGGATACTCGAAGGTGACGTCGACCTTAAAGCCGTTGGCCGCTTCGAGAAGCTCTTTGCGGCGAGCGGGTTGACCCTGCGGCCCCGGATGCCGCTCGAACGCCGCTTCGCGTTTTCGCCCCAACGCTTCGATAAAGCGGGCGAAGGGCGCATCCATCGCGCGCTGAAGCGCCTCTTTGAGAATCTTGCCGGCGCGCGGCGCCAAGCCGGCGGTCGAAATCGCCACCCGCACCGGGCCGGCCTTAGCGATCGCGGTCATCGCAACGAAGCCGAACGCCGGTTGATCGATACAGCACAACAGAAACCGATGCCGATCGGCCAGCGCGCGCAGCCGAGCCGACAAGACGGCATCCTGCGGCGTCGAGATCACGAAGAACGCGTCGCTCACGTCTTGGTCGGCTAACGCCGCCCCATCGTAGATGCGACGCACGTCCGCGCCGCTTTCGCGCAACGCCGCCTCTTTCTCGACGGCTTCGCGATCGTCGGCCGCGCCGATCACCACGCAATCGCGCCCAACGAGATTCAGACTGACTGGATAAAAGACTCTCATACCGCCTCGATGCTACTGCGCCGTCGCAACGCCGCGAGCGGAAAGCGCAAGCACGGCTTGAGTTCGTTCGTCGGGCAAGAGCCACGCGACCGCAACGGAATTGTCGATGACGAGCACGGCTAGCGCCGTCCCTCATTTACCCATTCTTTGATCTCTGCTGTTGTGAACTGGCCGCCGATGCGCTCGCGAAGATCCTTCGTCTCTTCGAGCAAACGCCGAATCCGCTCGCGCCGTCCTTCCACGGGAACGAGCCGCGCGACCGGCTCACCGTTGCGGGTCACCGTAATCGTTTCGCCGCTCTCAACTTCGCTCAACAGCGCGCTAAAGTGCGTTTTCGCCTCGTCGGCGCCAACGGTTCGGGATCCCGGCATTTTGGTTTTGGATCGTTCCATAACAATAGACTAGCAGCCTCGACTAGTCTGTATCAAAGATCGACCGGGCGCAAGTAAAACTCGTTGATGGCGGTGCCCGAAAGGAGCGCGGTGGTCGGCAAGTGACGCTTCCAATGCGTGGAGTCAACGCGATGACGTACCAGAACAACGTCGTCGGCATCGAAACCACGCTCGACCAGTTGAGCGTCCGAGTAACCGACGAGCAATTGCGCGAGAATCGCGTCGGCCTTGGCATAGGTGATGCCCAAATCACCTTCGTCGGTTTGATCGGCCTCGAGATCGGCGCTGGGCGCCTTGTCGATCAACGCGGCCGGAACGCCGAGATGGCGCGCGAGCGCCCAGACCTGCGTCTTGAACAGATCGCCCAGCGGGTTTAGCGGCGGCGTATCGTCGGCATGCCACGTAAAATACCCCAAGAGCCGTTCGGTCTTGTTGCCGGTGCCGATCGGCAGGCCGCCGAGTTTGGCCGATTGATCGAACAGCACCAGCATCCGCGTGCGCGCCATCACGTTTCCGCGCCGTCGCGCGTCGGCGTCGAGGGCGAACTGCAAATACCCCTCAACCGCGGCGGTGATCTCGATGGTTTGGCAGTTGATGCCCAGCGCGTCCACCACCAATTGCGCGTCATCCAGACTCGAGCGACTCGAGGTCGCGTACGGCAGCCGAAACGCGCACACGTTCTGCGGGCCGATCGCGCGCGCGCATAGATATGCGGTCACGGCGGAATCCACGCCACCCGACAGGCCGATGACCGCGCGCGCGATGCCGCGCCGCGTCAGCTCGTCGCGCAGAAATGCCGTCAGCCAATCGGCGGCAACGCGCCCGTCCAATCGCGGAGCGGCGGCAGCGTTTTGGGGGGCTTGACTAACGATCGGCAGCATCGAGGCCTCGCCGCGGCAGCGGTAACTCATCGTCGAGCAGCAAATCGGGCAACGCCGCCTGCAGATCGCCGAGCAGCGGCAGCGTCGCGCGCGCCAGGTCGATCTCGCGCAGGTCGATGCGGCCCTCCACGATACAGGACGTCGTCGCGGGCGCTTCGACCAGCGTCTTGCCGAACGCGTCGATCAGCATCGACGACCCCGACATGCCCTTGCCCCCTTCGAAGCCGGTGAGCCCCGCGTAAACGACGCACACGCCGTGCTCGGCAGCCGTCGCAGCCAGAATCTGGCGCCAGCGCGAGATCGACGTCAACTCGCCGTCGGCTTCCTCGACGCCGCGGCCCGGCGCGGCGCTGGGAATAATCAGGATACGCGCGCCCTTGATCGCGGCGATCGTCGGTACGATCGAGTGCCATACATCTTCGCAGATCAGCATCGCCGCGCGCCCGAAACGCGTATCGAATGCCTGCAGTTTGCGACCGCGCGATAAGAAGCGCTCCTCGTCGAAAACGCCGTACGTCGGCAAGAACATCTTTCGGTGAACGTGCAGGATGCGCTCGCTATCCGCATCGACGTGCAAGTACAACGCGCTGTTGTAGTACGTCCCGCCGTCGTTCTCGTAAAAGCCGCACGCCACATCAACGGTCGCGCCGTCGGTCGACTCGCGCCAGAGTGCGCCGAGATCGCGCGCAAACTGTGCTGCGGGCATCGCCAAATCGTAGACGGCGCCCTCGAGGAAATAGCCCGTCAGCGCGGCTTCGGGCAGAACGACCAAATCGGCGCCGTTGCCGGCGATCTGCGCGAACGCCTTGCCGGCTTCGCGCAAGTTGGCGGCGTAGTCGCCTTTGCGCGGCTTGCTCTGAACGATCGCAACCGCGACGACCTGCGCGGGCTTGTCAGGATTAGTGCGCGTGGACACTGGTCGCCAGTTCCATGGGGTCGTCGCCCGGCCGGTGTCTGCCGATCTGTTCGGCGCACTCCTCGGCCGGATACGTCCAAATTTCCGCCAAGGTCGGGTGCAAATGCGGGATGCGCACGAACTCCTGAACGGTGCTGTTGTAATTCATCGCCACGATCATCTCGTGGATCAGTTCGGAGGCTTGCGGCCCGATCACCGTCGCGCCCAAGATCGTTCCATCGGTCGGTTCGGCAAGAAGTTTCACGAAGCCCTTGGTCTTGCCCAGCGTCATCGCCTTGCCATGTTCGGCGAACGCATAGGTGCCCTTGACGTACAGCGTCCCGGCGCGTTTGAGGTCCTTCTCAATCTTTCCGACAACGGCGACCTGCGGATCGGAAAACACGGTGTGGGCCGCTACGATATCGTAGTTCGCTTTTTCGTTCGCATCGCGCAGCGCGTTGCGCGCGGCAACCTCGCCTTGATAGATCGCCACGTGCACCAATGCAAAGATGCCGGTCACGTCACCGATGGCGTAGATGTGCGGGTTGGACGTCCGCAGCAGGCCGTCGACGGCGATGCCCCGGGTCGGATGCGCGTCGACGCCCGCGACGTCGAGACCCAAGCCTTCGATATCGGGCACGCGGCCCAACGCGTAGAAGATCTCATCGGCGACGATTTCCCCGTCGACGCCGTCGACGACGACCCGCACCGCCTTTTTTCCCTCGAGCGATTTCACTCCAACGAGTTTGGCACCGGTGACGACCTCGATGCCTTCTTGGCGAAAACACTCCGTCAGCTCGTTGCCGACATCGTCGTCCGCTCCCGAGAGCAGGTGCGCCGCGCGGATGATAAACGTCGTCTTGGCGCCCATCCGTGCGAAGTATTGACCTAGTTCGCAGGCAACATAACCGCCCCCCAAGACGATCAGCGACTTGGGAATCTGCTCGCGTTCGAGCGCCGCATCGGAATCGAAATAGCCGGCGTCGGCCAAACCGTCGATCGCGGGCGGTGCGATCAAGCTGCCGGTCGCGATGATGAACTTGCGCGCTTGGAGGATGACGTCGTCGCCGACCTGCAGTTCGTTGCGCGAAATGAATCGCGCGGCGCCGCGATAGAGCGGGAACGATTCGATGCCTTCGATCCGATAGTCGGCAAAGCCGCGGACTAGCTCGCGCTTGCGCGCGACGACGAACGGGACGTCGGCCGAAATCGCGCCGGCGTGAATGCCCAACTGCGCGGCTTCGCCCATATCGTATAACGCGTCGGAGGAGGCCAGCAGCGCTTTGCTCGGCATGCAGCCGCGCAAGATGCACAGCCCGCCCAGCGGGCCGCGATCGACCAATGCGATCGAGCAATCACCGCAATCGCGCGCGGTACGAGCGGCCGCGTAGCCGCCCGAGCCGGCGCCGACGACGACCAAATCGTAGTTCAGGCGCTCCACGGCTAACGAATCGGGCGCGCGCCGAGGCGATGCGTCGTTTCGACGAAGCGAACCGTCCCGGTAGAATGGACCAAGATCGAATGCGTGCGCGCGTGATTTCCGAAGAAACGTACGCCGCGAACCAGGTCGCCGTCGGTGATGCCGGTGGCGCAGAAAATCACGTTGTCGCTCTTGACCAAATCGTCGAGCAGCAAGATCCGATCCAGATCGCCAAAGCCCATCGCTTTGGCGCGCGCGGCTTCCTCGGCGTTGCGCGGCTCGAGGCGCCCCATAAACATGCCGCCCAAACATTTGATGGCGGCCGCGGCCAAGACGC
The DNA here is from genome assembly GCA_035544315.1 of Verrucomicrobiia bacterium. Taxonomy (GTDB): domain Bacteria; phylum Vulcanimicrobiota; class Vulcanimicrobiia; order Vulcanimicrobiales; family Vulcanimicrobiaceae; genus JALYSX01. The sequence continues at coordinate 14,655 of DATKGB010000129.1, read as the reverse complement.
CTTCGGGGGCACCGCCGGTGCCCATCGCGACGTGCACGCCGGTCGCATCGATCGCCGTCGCGATGCAAGAGTCAACGTCGCCGTCGGAGATCAGCTTGATCCGCGCGCCCGTCTCACGAACTTGCGCGATCAGCTCGGCATGGCGCGGACGATCCAAAATCACGACGCAGACGTCGTTCATCGGTTTCTCCAACGCATTGGCGACCGCTTCGAGATTATCGCGAACCGGCGCATCGATGTGGACGTACGGGCCGGCCTTGGGGCCGACGGCCAATTTCTTCATGTAGGAGTCGGGGGCGTGGAGCAGTCCGCCGCGTTCGGCAATCGCCATGACCGCAATCGAGTTGGGGAGGCCGTTGGCAACCAAGTTGGTTCCTTCGACCGGATCGACAGCGATGTCGACTGCCACTCCCCCGCGACCCAATTCCTCGCCGATGAAGAGCATCGGGGCTCGATCGCGCTCGCCCTCACCGATCACGATGCGGCCGGCGATCTCCATCTCGCCGAGGGCTTCGCGCATCTTCTCGACGGCCGCACCGTCGGCCGCGTCGCGCTCACCTCGCCCCATCCAGCGAGACGCCGCCAGCGCCGCGCTCTCGGTGACCTTGACGAAATCGAGCGTACTGATCATGCTCTCTGGCTACAAGGGAAGCGCGAGGTTTCCTCTTAACAGGTGATCGTGTCCACCCACGCCTCAGATTCATCCGGCGCGCGCTCCCGCTCGACTTCATCGGGCGAACTGCTCGTTGCCGGCTGGGCGCCGCTGGCCGCTGCGGTGTTGGCGGGGCTCACGCTGGGTTTCTTTTTTTGGTTCGCGGCGATCGTCCCACGGCATCACGACGCGCTGACCCAACTGACGCTCCTGCCGTCGATCCTACTAGGCGCCGTCGGCGTCATCTGGGCCTGGATCGCGTACTCGCATTATTTTTCGCGTCGCACCGGAATTACGTTCGCGCGCTCGCTGCAATATGACGCGCTGACGTGGGTGCCGTTCATCCTGTTGTGGCTGACCTTCGCGCTCTCGCCGAGCATCACACATGGTTCGCGGCTGTTGGCTATCTGCTTCGGCCTCTTCGTCGTCGCCAAAATCGGCATCGCCGCGCGGTTCAACCAGACCGTTCGCGAGGTGCTGATCGATTTTTCCGTGACGCGCATCGCGATCGTGATGATCGCCGAACTCGCCGCGGTCATCGTCGGACAGCGACCCGGAACCCACATCGAAGAATCGTCGCACGTGCTGCTGGCCGTTTGGGGTCGCTGGGATGCCGTGCACTACCTCGATGTTGCCACCCACGGATACGAAGGGACGGACGTCGCGTTCTTCCCATTGTTCCCGCTTCTCATCCGAATTTTCGGCTCGTTGACGGGCAATCACTTAGTCGCCGGGCTGCTCGTCTCCAACGCCTGTTTCTTCTTCGGATTGTTGTTTCTTTACAAGTTGCTCGAGCACGAGTTCGACCGCACCGTAGCGCGCCGGGCGATCTTCTACGTGTCGATCTTTCCGTCGGCGGTCTTCTTTTCGGCGGTCTACACCGAGTCGCTGTTCTTCATGCTGACGGTCGCATCGTTCTACTACATTCGCGAGCGCAAGTGGTGGTTGGCGGGATTGATCGGTTTCTTTGCCGCGCTAACCCGCGTCGAGGGCGTACTGCTGATCGTGCCGTTCCTCATCGAGTGGCTGAGCGTCCATCGCGAGCGCGTCGTCGAAGGTTGGCGGTCGCTCGTTGCCGCCGCGCTAATTCCAGCGGGCGTGTTTCTCTACATGGCTTACCTGTGGGTGCTGCGCGGCGACGCAATGGCATTCTCGCACGTGCAGGCGCACTGGAATCGCCATTTCGCCCCGCCGTGGGTCGCCTTCGCCAACTCGTTCGCCACGATCGCGCACGCAGCCCAAGAGCAAACCATCGCCAATCAAGCGCTCGAGCTCGCCTTCACGTTCTTGATGATCGCGATCCTCATTGGCGGGTGGAACCGCTTGCGCCCATCGTACATCGCCTACATGGCGCTGTCGGTCTTGGTGCCGATGTCGACATCGAGTCTGATGTCGATGCCGCGCTTCGCGCTGGTTCTCTTTCCGATGTTTGCGATCATGGCGCGCTGGGGCGAGAAACCCTGGATCAACAACGCCATCGTCGCTTTCTCGCTTCCGCTATTAGGGCTTTTCACGGTGCTCTTTGCCGACTGGTACTGGGTGGCCTGACCCGTGATCGCATCGCTTTCGCAACGGCGCGGCGTGCGCCAGTTCGTCAAGTTCGGCGTCGTCGGCCTATCCGGATTGCTCGTCAACCTCGCGATCTTCACGTTGCTGCAACGGTTCGATCCGCGTCATAGCGAAACGCTCCACTACAACGTGCTCTACTCGATCGGTTTTCTGGCCGGCGGAGTTTCGAACTACTATCTCAACCGCGTCTGGACGTTCCGCTCGACCGGCCACGCAGTTCGCGAGGGCGTGCAGTTTCTGACCGTTTCGGTCATCGCGTTGGCGGTAGGCATCGGCTTCAACCTGCTGCTGCACCCATATCTTGGTAACGGCCACAAGATGTGGTTCGTCGCCACCATCGGCGGCATCTTCGTCAACTTTTTCCTGAACAAATATTGGACGTTCAAGCACCTGAACTGAAAGTCGCGGGGCGCCGCGTCACCGGGTTCGCCGTCGGCATGCTGCTGATCGTGGGATTTGCCGTGCTGTTGCGCCTCCAAGGCATTCACGATCCGATCCTGGATCACCCCAACTGGCGTCAGGGCGATACGGCGTCGATCGCGCGAAATTTCGCGCGCTTGAATTACAGCATCATGGCGCCGCAAACCAACTACGACGGGCCACCGCCCAACTACGTCGAGCTCGAACTGCAGATCGTGCCGTTCGTGGCCGCGACGCTCTACAAGTTCTTCGGCGTGCACGAAATCTTCGGGCGGCTGTTGACGCTGGCGTTCAGCGTGGGAACGGTTTTCGCGCTGGGCCTGTTCGGGCGCTGGTTGTTCAGCAGCTGGGCGGCGGGCCTGGTCGCCGCGTTCGTCTTCGCCGTCGTGCCGGGGTCGATCTATTACGGACGTACCTTCACACCGGATGCGGCAATGGTATTTTTCTTGACGGCCGGGCTGTACGCGTGCGCGCGGCTGATCGTCGAAGACGAGGCGCTTAAGCCGCGCCCGCTGGCGCGTTCGACGGCCCTAATCGCCTTTGCCTATCTGGCCAAGCCCGTCGCGCTGGTGGGCATCCTGCCGCTGTGCGCGATGGTCTGGGAGCGCGCGCGCGCCGGACGCACGATGCGCCCAACGGCGATTGCCGTGCTGCTGTTCGTTCCGGTCGCGATCGTGTATCTCTACGGGCGGCGGGTAGCAGAGCATGCCGAATGGCATTGGGCCAGCGGGATCGCCACGCTGCACGTGTTTCCGGCATTGCAGTCCGCCTTGACCACGGGACCGGGCTTCGTACTCAAAGCACTGCAATTCAAAGACGTTCTCGGCATGCTCGTTCACACGATGCTCGGCCCGATCCCGAGCCTGCTGGCAATCGCGGGGATCTGCGCGCTGCCTTGGGTCGCAGCACGCACCACGACGCTTCTGTGGGGCTGGCTGGCCGGCGGCCTGCTCTATACCTATGTTGTCGTGACCGTCGAGCGCGTCGACTATTACATGTTTTTGCTGTTGCCGCTGGGGGCACTCCTGATCGCCGGATTGGTGTCCTTGCTCCTGCGCGCGCTGGCGCAACGACCCGCGCTACCGGCGCTGCGCTGGGCGACGGCGGCGGTTGCGTTGTTGCTAGCAGCGGTGACGGTGCAGCAGAGCCGCGCGGCGATCGCACCGTATTATCGCTACAACAAGCAGGTCTATCGCAACGCGATCGCGCTGTCGCAGACACTCGATCCCAGCGCGCTGGTCGTCATGGGTCACTACGGTCCGGACGTCCTGTACTATATGGACCGCTACGGCTGGGAAGAGGACCCGCTGGCGTGGACGCCGTTTGACGAGGAGAGTGCGATCGCCAAAGGCGCGCGCGCGTACGTTTCGATCGAGGATAATCGCCTTCGCAAGAATCTGGAACTGTGCGCGTGGTTGCAACGCTTTCCGCTGGTTAACACCCAGGCCCAATGGCCCGTCTACATCACCGACCCAGCCCGCATCGAGCCCGGCGCGATCGCGTTCTGGCAAGCCTTCCGCAAAGCCGAAGCCGCCGGCGGGGGCCGACAATATCTCGACGCGCACCACGTGTGCGCGCTAGCAGGTCTAGGGCAGCGGTAGCAGCGAGCCGCTCGATCCGGGTGCGGCCGCGCGTTCGGCGGGAACGCCGGATTCGACGAGTTGACGGTAGGCGATCAAGTGATTGAGATTGCGCGCCACGTCTTGTTGCAGGTCGTAGGTATCTTGAATCGCTTTGGTCAGATCTTGGGTATCGTACGTGTAGTTGAATCGACGTAAGCGCTTGACGATCGCTTTGTTCGACACGTCGAGGTCGGCAAACGCTTTTTCGATCTGCTGGCCGGTCGTGCTGTACGTCGGGTAGTTTGAGATGACGATCTCTTGGTTGAGCTTCCCTTGCTCGATCGCCGCTTTGAGCGCTTGAACGCGAACGCTTTGCGGATCGTACCTTGCCGCCTCGTTAAGGGTCGCCAGGGCATCGCTGAGTTGGCCTTTTTCGAATTGCACCTGCGCGTAGGCCGCCGCGGCCGCCACGAAGCCCGCGCGCGCGCGCGGGTCCGCAGGATCGATGCGCAGGGCAAGTTGATAGGCCGACTCGGCGTCTTGGACGTTTTCATGTTCGAGCGCGGCGTCGCCCTGATGGACGCGCGTATCGACGATCCAGCGTTCCACCGGACCGGCGCATCCCGCCAGAAACGCGATTCCCAGGAATGCTGCTGCCGTTCGTAATCCTCGCATCGCTTGCACCTCCCAGTGCAACTGAGCACTAGCTCCCGTGATTGACCAAATGCGCCACGACTTTGATGATCTCCGCCGCGGGCCACAGGATGAACTGGCAGAGCACCCATCCGATAATCGCGGTCAGCGCCAGATAGAACACCATCGACTTAACATCTTCGTGGGGCCTCTCGCCTTTGACTGCTTCGTCGACGATGATCGACGAGGTCGGATCCACGAAGAACGTGAAGGCGACCGTACCGATCCCGTTGACGATGCCCGAGATCCCGATTGCCGTGCGCGCGACGTTCACGTCGAGCACGCTCGCGTAGTAGGCGGCGACCACGCCGATGGCATAGATGCCGGTCACGACGACGTTGAAAATCAGCAGGCGCCGCGGGATGTTACGCGCCGAGAAGCTGCGAATTTCGACAAACGACGGAATCGTCACGTGCTTGAGGATGTCGCCGATGACGCGAAAATCGAAGAGCCGCGCGAGGGAATGTGGGAGCGACCTGGTGCGCTCGAACGAGCGAACGCCGCGCACGTACATGTAGGTGAACATCGGAAGCAGGAGGCTGCCCAGGATCGTGCCGAGCAATCCGGCCAGAATGATCGCGCGCAACTGCCATTCAAACGTGTGCTGGACTTGCGCGACGGCGGCAAGCGCCACGGACGGCGGTAGTGAGTGGGGACCCTTGAGAGCCAGCGCTTTTACGGCGCTGCCGGCGCGATCCGAGAGCGGGCCGAGCATCAGCGTGTAGACCAGGGTCGCAAGCCGGCTGGCGGTCACAAATAGATTGAACAGCGCAATCGAGGTGGCGATGCGCCCCGTCCGCACGCCCGCCAAGCGTGCGGCATAGGCGCCGATCTGAATCGCCTGAATGACGATGTTGACGCCCAGTGCGACCAGGAGTTGCCACGTCCAAAAGGGGACGGCGGCCGCGGTACTATGCAGCGGGTTTATTTCCAAGAGAGGCTGCTTCGACCGGCCCGAGCACGCACAGCCCGCGGTTTTCGACGGCCAGCACTTCTTGCGCCAGCGCGCGTACGTCGGCGGCCGTCACGGCGTCAATTTTAGCCTCGATCTCTTCGGCGGTCACCTGGCGACCGAACGCAAATTCGTTACGACCCAAGCGAATCATGCGACTCGAGGACGACTCCAGCGATAGCGTCAAGCTGCCTTTGATGTGCTCTTTAGCCAGTTGCAGTTCGTTATCGCCGATTGGTTGGGCGCATAACAGATCGAACTGCTCGCCGACGACGTCGATGCACGCTTGCACGTTTTTCGGCGATGCCCCGCAGTAGACGCCGAACAAACCCGCCCCGCGATAGCCGGCCTGAAACGTGTAGACAGTGTACACCAGCCCGCGTTTTTCGCGAATTTCTTGGAACAGCCGACTCGACATTCCGCCGCCCAACAACGTATCGAGCACCGAAAGTCCGTAACGGCGGTCGTCGGTGACAGCCAATCCGCGCGTCCCCAACACGACGTAGGCTTGTTCGCTGTCTTTGTGTCGCAGCAACGTTCCGGGCGTCGCCCGCGGCCGCTCCGGTACGGGAAGCGCGCACGAACCCGCGAAGCCGTCGAAACAGCGCGCGGTCAGTTCGACGAACGCGTCGTGGTCGACGTTCCCGGCGGCGGCGACGACGACCGAGTTGGGCGCGTAGTGCGAGGACATGTGAACGCGTAAGTCGCCGGGCGTCAATGCGTTCACCGTTTTTGCAAAGCCGATCGTGGGATCGCCCAGGTTTGCGCCGCTCCACATCGTTTGAATGAACAGATCGTGGATGAGTTCGTCGGGTGAGTCTTCATACATCTTGATCTCTTCGAGCACGACCTTTTGTTCTTTGGCCAGCTCGTGAGCTTCGAAGGTCGAGTTCAAAAACATATCCGAGAGCACGTCCATCGCCAGCGGAACGTGGCGGTCGATGACGCGCGCGTAGTAACAGGTCGTTTCTTTGTCGGTGAAGGCGTTGAGATCTCCGCCCACGCCATCCATCGTTTCGGCGATCTCGCGCGCGCTTCGCTTGTCGGTTCCCTTAAAAAGCATGTGCTCGACCATGTGCGAGATACCGCGCCGATCGTGCGGTTCGGCCGCGGATCCGACATCGGCCCAGATGCCCAGCGACACGGAACGAACCGACGGCATCTGCTCGGTGATGACTCGAACGCCGCTGGGCAATACGGTTTTACGGTACATTTAACCGCCTACTTTGAGGGCCGACTTCGCCCAGTCCTCGTCCCAATAGACGTCGGTGCCCGAGCGCAGGCGCGCGAGCACCGCTTCGGGACGTTCGCCGCGACGCACCGAAATCGTAAAGACCGTTCGGCTGGTCGGCTTGGCTAGATCGCCCGAAACGACGACACCTTTACCCGCGACGATCGGGATTTCGACGGCCACGTCGACCTCGTCAATTGGGTCGGCGGCCAGAGCCTGCTGGATCAGGGTCGCTATCTCGGCGAGAAAGGCCGAGCGCGTCAGCGGAGTGTGGAACTTGACGCCGGAGACGCGGAGTTCGACGATCGCGTGGCCGCCGATCCCGTCGGCAGCGATCTTCATCACCTGCGCGGGCCAGCGGGTGGCAAAGACAACCTCGCCGATGCGCCGCGCGATATCGATACGATTGCCTTGCGCACGCTCGTCGGCATCAAGGGTTACGATCGCCGGCGAGGGTGTGCGGGCCAACGCGGGCGCGCGCGATGCCGTCGTCGCGATCGCGAAAAACAATGCGCCCAGCGCAAGCTTAGTACGATTGTGCAAAATAGGCTCGAACGGCGGCGGCCTCTCCGCAAGCCGTACAGATCGCGTCGCCGGGTTTTAGCGGGCGCGTGTTGCGGGTCGTCGCGCCGGTCTGGGCTTTGACTTCCGCTTCGCACTCCGCGCGGCCGCACCAGGCGATGTCGATCATGCCGTCGCGATTCTCGCAACGCGCGAAGAACTCGTCGCGCCCATTGACGGCAAACGTACGACCGAGAAGAAACCGTTCCGCCGCGCCAAGCATCGCTGCGTGAATGTCGTCGAGTTGCTGCGCGATCGCGCTTTCGAGCGCATCGAAGGCGACGGCGACCTTGCCGCCCTCTTCGCCCTTGTTCTTGTCGCGGCGCACCAACATCACGCTGCCGGACTCTAAGTCCTTTGGGCCGATCTCCACGCGCAGCGGAACGCCGCGCATTTCCCACTCGGCGTACTTCCATCCGGGGGATTGGTCGCGATCGTCGACCTTGACGCGCCGGCCGGCCGCGCGCAGTTTGTCGGCAAGTTCTTTGGCTTTGGCCACCGGCCGATCGTCGCCGCCGCGCACGATCGGAACGAAGACGGCTTCGATCGGCGCAAGCTTGGGCGGGATCTTCAAGCCGCGGTCGTCGCCGTGCACCATGATGACCGCGCCCAGCATGCGCCACGACATGCCCCACGAGGTCGTGTAGACGTGTTTGATCGCCTGATCGGCATCGGCAAACGTGATGTCGTAAGCCTTGGCAAAGTTCTGGCCCAAATCGTGCGAGGTGGCCGACTGCAGCGCCTTGCCGTCGGGCATCAGCGCCTCGATCGAATAAGTTTCGACCGCGCCCGGGAAACGCTCGTTGGCGCTCTTGACGCCTTTGTAGACCGGCACCGCGGCGACGTTGCGCGCGAAATCTTCGTAGACGTCGAGCATGCGCAGCGTCTCTTCGCGCGCCTGTGCGGCGGTCGCATGCGCGGTGTGCCCCTCTTGCCAGAGAAATTCCATCGTGCGCAGGAACGGGCGGGTAGCTTTTTCCCAACGCACCACGTTGGCCCACTGGTTGATCAGAATCGGCAAATCGCGATAGGATTCGATCCACTGCGCGTACATCGTGCCAACGATCACTTCAGAGGTCGGGCGAATCGCCAGACGCTCGGTCAGCTTCTCGCTACCGCCATGGGTGACCCAAAGAACTTCGGGCGCAAAACCCTCGACGTGATCCGCCTCCTTCATCAGTAGGCTCTCGGGGATCAGCAGCGGGAAGTAGGCGTTCTCGTGTCCGGTCGCCTTGAATCGAGCGTCTAGATGACGCTGCAGATTCTCCCACATTCCGAAGCCGTGCGGACGCAGAACCACGCACCCGCGCACGGGCGAATATGAAACCAGTTCGGCCTTGATGCAAACGGCCGTGTACCAGGCCGAGAGGTCGGCCGCTTTGGGCGGAATCTCTTTAACGACGGGGGTCAGGGATTGCGACATGACCCGCCCCGGTTCTAGCGCCTTACAATCGCGGCCTTCCCGCCGGATGGCTCGACCGTCCGAGGCCAGCGGCGGCCAGCGGCGAAGCCGGTCGATATGCCCAAGCTGACCCGCATCTATACGCGCACCGGCGACGACGGCACGACCGGATTGGTCGGCGGTGGCCGCATCAAGAAAAACGCATTGCGCATCCAGACCTACGGCACGGTCGACGAATGTTCGTCGGCGATCGGTCTAGCGCGCGCCGCGCTTGGCTCGGCACGGCAGGGGCATCCCAGGATCGCCCGATTGGATGCGTGGCTGGCGTGGACGCAAGACGAGCTGTTCAATCTCGGCAGCGATTTGGCAACCCTTGCCAAAGATCGCTGGGAGGGCATGCCGCTGGTCGGCGCCGACGACGCACGCGCGCTCGAGCGCGCGATCGACGAAGCGCAAGTCGATCTCGAGCCGCTCGACAACTTCATTCATCCCGGCGGCTCGTTAGCCGGAGGGTTTCTCCACCTCGCCCGAACGGTGTGCCGGCGCGCCGAGCGGCTGGTCGTGACGCTAAAAGAGACCGACCCCGACATCTCCGACGATGTGGTGCGCTACCTCAACCGACTCTCCGACGCGCTGTTCGTCTGGTCGCGCTGGACCAACGCCGTGCTGGGAGAACCCGAATTCCTTTGGAACGCCCGGACGGCACCGCCCGAGCCGATTACTTCAACCCAAGAATCCCCGTAGCGATCCCGTAGCGAAGCAATGCGGCGACGGTCACCGCGTCGTCGATCTTTCCCGCCGCGGCCGCCCCGATCGCTTCGCGCGCGGGAACGCGTACGAGTTCGATGCGTTCGACATCTTCGGGCTCGTCCAGAACGTGCTCGATGCCGCGCGCAAGAAAGACGTTGACCGATTGTGAGACGATCGACGGAATTTCCATCAGCATCCCCATCGGTTCCCATTGCGTCGCGACGACGCCCAGTTCTTCACGGAGTTCGCGCTTGGCGCAATCCAGCGCCGACTCGTCGGGGGCCGCCCCGCCTTTGACGAGCTCCAGAACGTCGGTGTCGGCGCCGAACCGCGGCTGACGCGCGAAGAGCAGGTCGCCCCCGTCGTCGACGACGACCGCCGACGCCGCCGGCGTCACGACCAGCAAATGCTCGCCGGACGCACCGTCGGGATGCTCGATCTGATGAACTTGCACGCCGATCCAGGGATTGCGGTAGATTTCGCGCGAGGCGATCCGACGATAGGCCATCGCTCGATCTTCGGGGGGACGGGACACCTGCGCCTCCTCATGCGGATGACCGGAGGTCAATACCGCTCGTGGAGTTCACTTTCAAAAATATTTCAGATGGCGGGCAAGCGAAATCCTAAAGCGGCGCACAAAATAGCAATTAAAACTCCCAGCAGGCAGTGCAAAGGGATTGCCCACAGTAGCGCGTGCTTTCCACGGAGAACCTTTGCTAATACTTCAATATTTGCAAATGCTAACATGATGGCTGGAATTATTAGCCATCCAACCGTCAAAACTCCAGCAACCCCATAGTAGATTACGGAAATGATAAGAGCGGGGACTGAAAGGATAAGAGCGGGTAGGCCAGGCAGCGAAACATCGCCGCTACTACCACCCCAACTTAAGTCCGGTAATGACGCGCCAAAGCTAGCGGCAACGAGGGCAGCCAGCAGAAAGTGAACAAGGGTTTCACGCTTTATCATTGCTGCCGCCCACCAGTCGAAACCGCATTACTGCATTAAACCGACAAAGTTTATGAAGAACGGGCGCCTGGCGGGACCTTGCATGCAAACGCCATACGTAACAACGCCTCTGAAACTTTCCGCCAGTACGTCAAGAACTCGGTTGGCCGTTACGTCCTGCAGCACGGGAGGGAAGTGTGGTGCTCCCTTCTGTGGCAGCGTTAGCAGTTCCATATGCAAAACGGAAGATGGACGAAGGCCTAGCGCAACCATGGCGCCTTCCATCTCCTTCGTGTTTTTGAGTGCGCCAATCACTAAGCTTGGATTGTATTGTTCAATTGGTTGCAGTCTAAAGACGCGTGTATGAGTACGCAGAAGTTCCTCTGGCACGTCTCCGATTCTGATTCTGACGATTCCCTTGGGCCCCTCGGTCACGGCAACGTTGTCGTCACCTTGGAAAATCATCCGCACGGCACTGAAACCCGTATTCGGTCTTGACGCCTCCTGCAAGCGGATCGGAGGTATGGGCGGAATGTTTGCGCCGGCCGCGCATTTTGTGGCGTAGATCAATCGCACGGCTATTGTTGGACTTGCCTCGAGTGCAGGCCGTAGATATTTTAGGATGTTCGCCTCGTCGCGTTGGTAGGCTGCCAGCCCATCCGATTGGCCACGTTGCGTCGAGGACCCTGAGCTGCTGGCCACTGCACCGCATGCGAGGCACATGGCGAGAATGATTGCAAAGTACTTCAAAACGGTCCTCACCTTCAGGGGTGTTCCACGGTGATAGTGTTGCGGGAAAGCCGCAAGCCCAGATCTGTGAGGGCGAAGCCGAATGGCCTAGCTACTCGACCGCGACCCCTGGGTCGCCCACGTAAAGAGACTTACCGTTCCGATTCAACAGTCAACAATCACCGCATTTATCCTAGCGAGCACCTGATCAATGAGCTTCGACAGATGTTCGGGATCAGAGGCCTGCGGAAAAAGTCGCCACGTCCCCGCGTTCCATGTCACCGTGAAGAGCGCCCGCGTTTCAATCAGATCAAAGCAGGCGCAAATGGAGTTCCTGTCGCCACCAAGGTTTGCCATTATCTCCTCATCGGCAAGGTCGCCCTTCCTCTCAAACGCGATAACCGTCGATTCGGTAAGGAGCTCCTGTCCCACATGACGGTCCGCTACGTTCCAAGATTTCCTCAACCGCTTCACGCCATTGAGGTAGGAAAAACGAACGGCCCTCGTCTAGAAAGTACAATGAACGGTCAACAGTGAGTGCGGTCCCCTGGCTAGGTAGGGCTTGCCAATTTTCGGGTTGCGAATCAAGGCCCGAAAAGAGCGAAGGTGGGCCGACGAATGATATGGCGATGCCTGGGTCCTGGAAGTAGTCTGCAGTTCCGCATGCAATGTCACTTGCTCGCTGAGCCCACGCGTCGCCAAGATAGCGGGTGGGTTGCACCTTCAAGTACCCTTCACTTCGAAATTCGAAAAATGTCTCTCGTAAATACGCTCTCAACATCGCAGTCTTCAATCTATCTATGAGTGACGCCAGCCACAAAACATTCGGGGCAGGTAACGGGTAAGTCCCAGAGTCCCGTTGATAGGCTCCACAAAAGAGCAGCGCCTGCAACGGCTGCCCCAGCCGCGCTAGCAGCCTGAAGCTCCGGCGGATGACTCCTTGTGAGACGTGTGCCCTCGCGCGAGGCGATCCGACGATAGGCCATCGCTCGACCTTCGGGGGGACGGGACACCTGCGCCTGCGAAGGCCCGCCCATGTCGTTTGTAAGCAGGCTCTTTGCCACGAGTTCGGTTGAAAAACTGCGCGAGCTCAGCAAGGGCAAAGCGCTTCGCCGAGCGCTGACCGCCAAAGATCTCATCGCTATCGGGCTAGGCACGATGATCGGCGGAGGCATTTTCACGACAATTGGGACGGGAGTCGCCGGCGCCGGTCCTGCCGTGATCATCTCGTACCTACTCGCGGGTATCACGTCGTTTTTCGCTGCGCTCTGCTATGCCGAACTCGGCGCGATGGTCCCGGTCGCCGGCAGCGCGTATACGTACGCTTACGCGACGATGGGCAAGCTCTTCGCCTGGATCATCGGCTTTGCGTTGATCTTTGAATACGGCATCAGCGCCGCGCCGGTCGCGCAAGCGTTCTCGGCTGCGTTCCAAGGCTTGCTCAAGAACGTCGGCATCGCGCTCCCGCAATGGGCGGCCGTTTCGCACGGCGGCCAAACCTCGCAACTCATCATCACCGGCCCGTGGTGGAATCTCGCAAACTTCGACTTCGCTCATTCACACTACGATATTATCGGCGCGCTCTTCGTGCTGGGATTGAGCGTTTTGCTTTCGGTCGGCATTCGCGAATCGGCCACAACCAATAACATTTTTGTCATCCTGAAGGTCGGCGCACTGGTGGTCTTTGTCGGTGCCGGCCTGTTCTTATTTCGCATCGCAAACCTGCACGATTTCATTCCGCTGGGCTGGGGCAAACTCTCGCCGTTCGGCGGGCAGATGGACTACAGTTCGACGGCACAGCCGCTGGGCGTCATCCCCATCGCCGCGCTCGTTTTCTTCAGTTACATCGGCTTTGACACGGCGACGACTACCGCCGAAGAATGTAAGAACCCGCAACGCGACGTGCCGATGGGTGTCATCGGGGCGCTCGCGATCGGAACGATCATCTACTGCGCCGTGGCCATCGTGTTGGTAGGTGCGGTCCCCTGGCATCACGTTTCGGTCTCCAACCCATTGGTCGAGGCCCTCGCGCCATACCACAGTTGGCTCCTCACCGCGATCATCACGTTGGGCATTCTCGCCGGGACGACCAGCGTCGCACTCACGTCGTTGCTCGGCCAGTCGCGCATCTTCTACGTGATGGCCCGCGATAAGATGTTGCCGCCCGCCGTCGCAAAGATTCATCCGCGCTTCAAGACCCCCGCGCTCACGACCATGATCACCGGTTGCGCGGTGGCGATCCTTACGCTGATCGTGCCTCTCAATGACCTGCTAAATCTTGTGAACATCGGCACTTTGATTGCCTTTAGCGTCGTGTGCGGCGGCGTACTCTACCTGCGGCATCGCAAACCCGATATTCCGCGAACGTTCCGCGTCCCGTTCGTTCCGCTCTTCCCGATCTTAGGCATCGTCTGCGCGATGTTCCTAGCGATCTTCGGGCTCTCGCGCATGACCTGGATCTGGTTTGCACTTTGTCTTGCCGCCGGCCTGATATTCTTCTTCTGCTACGGCTTCCGCAAATCCAACCCCGACGACATCGGTCCCGTCGAAGAACCCGAAGGTTTGCAAGAGGCGACGTAGATTCCCCGCTATATTGCGGACGTAACGTCAACGTGGGTGAAATCATTTCCCTTGAACAGCAGCGGTTCGCGCCGTGCTTTTGCAAGCGCGTAGGCGAAGCAATCGCCGAAGTTGAGTTTTGCCCGATGGCCGCTTCCTTTTCCGAAATCGCGATACGCCGCTCGCGCTAAACGCGCGTGTTCCTCGGTTACCGGTTCGATGACGACCTCGGCTTCGGCCATAAAATCGTCGAACTGCCGCGAGATGATCGGGTTGCGGGTGAGATCGATGACGAGCGCAGTTTCGAAATAGGTTGCCGCCGAAATGCGTCGAACCGCGGTCGCCTCGATAGCGGCGGCGATCGGTCCGGCGTCGGGTTCGGCACGTAATATGGCGACCACAGCGGAGCTGTCCAGTATCATTTCGGCAGCCCATTTTCGTCGTAAAGCAATTCGTCGATGTCGACCGTCCGCGCATACTCGCTCATGTGCGCAGCGCACTCGCGGCCGATGGCCAAGAGCCTCTCCGCGAGCCCGGTCTTACGAGAACTTCGGACGCGAGCAAGCCGTTCGCGCAACGCCTCGGTAACGGCTTGTGCCATGCTCTCGCCAGTCTCGGCTGCCCCCT
>DATKGB010000128.1:0-2306 GCA_035544315.1 Verrucomicrobiia bacterium | reverse complement strand
GGTGGTCCGGGTCGGTCCGGTGGCGCGCTTCTTGGCTGGCGCGTCGGGCTGATCGGGCAGACCGAGTTCGGCGCGACTGAAGCCCGTGATACTGCTTCCCGGGGAGATCGGTTCGCGGGTTTGGGCCTGGCGTTCGAGGTGTTCTTTGGTCGCGCGCAACGCGACCCGCGCTAGGCGCCCGTTGACCGGAAAAACGATTTCGTTGACGCCGGCTTCGTCGAGCATCTTGAGCACGACGTCAAAGCCGGCGCCCTGATCGCGCGGGCTATGCGCGTCCGAACCGATCGCGATGCCGACGCGCTTGGCCTTGGCTTTGCGTAGCAAGCGCAAATACGCGTCGGTGAACTTCTTGCGTTGCTCGTCGGTATGGTCCCGATAGAGATAGCGCGTGTTGATCTCGACGGCCATGCCACGCAGGGCGCACGCATCGAGCAGGCGATTTTCGTACTGCTCCAATTTTTTCTTATCGGGCCAATGTCCGAAGATCGCCGGAACGTAGAAGTGGCCGACGATGTGGCCGGGCAGTTTCTCGATGTCCTCGATCAGTCGATCAACGTACATCTCCCACGTCTTCTCGACGCCCACGTGTTCGAACAGCCATGTGAACTCCGGATTATCGAACGGCCACGCGAAGTCGGCGCCTTTTTCGGGGTGGTCGATCGTGAGGAAATGCACCGAACGAATCATCCCGTCGGGACGCATCGCTTCGACGATATTCTGCGCGTCGGGGCGCGAGCGCGGGTCGGCGTCGAGTTCGGCGCCGATTGCAAACCGCATACCGCGTCGCAATCCTTCGGAGACGACGGCGGCATGGGCGACGTCGACGCCGGCCACTTCGGCCGCGCCATGCAGATCGCCGGCTTGCGCGAGTTTGAGCGCGCGACGAACGGTGTTGACCGCGCCGGGGTCTTCGAACGTCAAATAATTGATGTGATCGCTCACCATCATGAAGCGCGGCGATCCGCGGCGACAGGCGTGGTAAAACCAGAGGAATAGCATACGCGCCGAATACGCGATCGGGCGCTCCTCGGCGAAAGGCCGGTGCTCGCCCTTGGCGTGGCCGTGACTGTCCGGAATTGCGGAAATGCGTGGGTCGCTCAGCGTTCTACTTCCTTTAGGCCGCGGGGGATCCACATCGAATGGCCTTGCGTGCGAGCGCGGCTCGCTTCAGGCGTACGATGTTCCATCCAGCCGACGACGGTCTCGACCAGTAATTCGACGCCCTTTTTCATGGTCTCGAATGACATCGACGGATTGCCTTCCGAACCGGCGGCGATCGCCTGGAGCGGGAGATAGGGCAAATGGACGAGGCCGACGAGTACGGGTTGGGCGGCGTGTTCGGTCAGGGCCAACAGCTCGTACAAGGCTTGATTGCAGACGAACGTGCCGGCAGTGTTGGAAACGTATCCGGGAACGCCGTTTTCATGCCAGGCTTCCAGGATAGATTCAAAAGGCAGGTTGGATATCCGCGCCTCCGGGCCGTCGCGTGCGATTTGATCGTTCTTGCGCATCACGCCGACGTTGTCGGCCGACGTAAAGTCCAAGACGTTCACCGCAACCCGTTCTAGCGCGATCGAAGCTCGGCCACCGGATTGTCCCAGTGCGACGATCAGGTCGGGTAGGTCGCCGATCAGCAGCGCTTCGAAGCGTTCGCGTAACGCCCGCGTTTCGACGGGAAAAACGTGCGTCGAAATTGGGCGACCGGCGATAAGCCGGCCTTCCATGCTGCGCGTGACGATCTCACTTGGATTCACCTTGTCGCCGCCGAACGGCTCGAACCCGGTGACGAGGACACTCTTTGCCACTTCCGCTAAGGTTGGCGGCAGTCTTTACGTTCCCTTGTAGCCTTCCATGTGCAGCAGGCGCGCCTTCATCTCCAGGCCGTAGCCATAATTGTGGAGGTCGCCCGAGGCATCGACCACGCGGTGGCATGGGAAAAGCAACGGCAGAGGGTTGCGCGCCATGACCTGACCCACCGCGCGTGCGGCTTTGGGCTTTCCGATTTGCGTCGCAATCCAGGAGTACGAACGCACTTCGCCGGGTGGTATCCGTGCGGCGGCGCGCAACGCGGCCTGTGCGAACGGGCTGAGGTCCGACAGATCGACGTGACCCTCGTCCACGCACCAGGTGGCAAAGAAGCGAGCGAAGGTGCGTGTCAACCAGGCGGGCGGATCGCCGACCGCGACCGGGCGGTGTAAGCGCCGCTCGAGCCGCAGGCGCAGTACTTCGATCGGCTCGCCGGTGTCGATGCCGACAAAGGCGATGCGATCGGCCCGAAAGCCGACATGGAGGCGGCCGACCGGCGT
>DATKGB010000127.1:0-3716 GCA_035544315.1 Verrucomicrobiia bacterium | reverse complement strand
GGGGAGGGAGGGGAGGCGGCGCCACGGCGAAGCCTCCGCAGTGGCACGGTTCACTATCGCTGCGCTTGGATTCGCGATTGCCGCACTTGTTGCACTGCACGATCTCGCGCCGATCATCGCCTACAGCATCCTGTGTTTTTCTATGGCCACGGTGTATCTCGCGGACCTGTTGCAGGACGAGCATGCGCGCCGACGGCGGGCTGCGTTGCTTGCTCCTCGGCCCGCGGCGGAGCCCGTGCCGACGGCGTGGATCGCCATCACCCTGCTGGCAACGCTAACGTTCGTGCCGTATGTACTGGGCGGCATCGACGTTGCGGCGGCGTTGGTCTCCTTTGCTTGTGCGATCGCGATGATCGCCATCGCCTGGCGTATCGCAACGGCTCCGATGCAACTCACCAGCGCGGATCCCCAGGCCGAACACATCTGCGAACGCGCCAGTCGGGCTCGCAAAATCGGATTGACCTGCGTGGTGACGATCGGGAGCATTTTCGTCTTCGTCAGTTTCGCCCATACGACGCCGCCGGTCACCTGGGGGCTCGGACGCATTACGTTCGGTGAGTTGATCTCCGTTTGGGCCGGGATGTGGATTTGGCAGGTCTGGTACGTGCGTCGGGTTTCACATTCGGTGCGCGCGACCTCACCGTGAGCGAGCTCTTCCTCTCGGTGGACCCGGACCTTGAAGCGGCACCGTTCCATCAGATCATCGCTCAGCTCCGTGGGTTCATCGAACGCGGCGAACTTCGGCCAGGCGATTCGTTGCCGACGGTTCGGCAACTCGCGGGCGATCTCGGCGTTGCGCCGAACACGGTCGCGCGCGCCTATGCGGAACTGCAACGGGATGGCTGGCTGGCAAGCGAAGGCCGTCGCGGCACGCACGTCGCGCCGCGGACGCCGGCTACGGACAAGCGCGCTCGAACGACGGCCTTGCGGGACGCGATCGCGCAATTCTTAACGACGCTCGCGCATCGCGGCTATTCCGAGAGCGAAGTTGCCGGCGCACTACAACATTTTGTGAAATCCTGAAAAAGCGCCCAATCGCGGCGTCGGCAACGCGGCGAGTTAGGGTCCTCTGGCATTGGAGCTACGGCAGGATTATGGCTCGCTCAGAGAAAGGCGTCCACGCCGCGGTGATTCAGGGGTCGCTTTCGATAAGCGAGGTATGTAATCGCCTTTCACGCTTGGAGGATTCCATGTCTATAGTTGCTCGTACTAGCTCGACGCTCGCGAGCGCGTTGTCGCTCGCGTCGCTCGTGGCTTGCTCACAACCGGGCCAGACGACGGCGGTGAACTCGCTGGCTGCAGCCTCGCCCGGCGCATCCGCCGCGCCGTCAAACCGCGTTCGCGGCACGATTGCTGCGGTGACGCCGACGTCGATCACGGTGACAACCGCGGCTGGATCGACCAAGCTCGCCCTCCTTCCTTCAAGTGGTGTGTTCGGGGTCGTGAGGGCCACCGACGCAGATCTTAAGTCCGGCACGTTCGTCGGCATCGCCAACGTTCCGGCCGGCGGATCGATGCATGCGCTCGACGTTGTCATATTCCCGGAGTCTATGCGCGGCATGGGTGAAGGCAACTATCCATGGAATCCGCAGGGGATGCCTTCGGCGGCTAACATGCACGGGTCGATGATGACCAACGGCACCGTTGCTGCCGGGCGCGCGCACGGATCGATGATGACCAACGGCACGGTTGCCTCCGGCGCACCGGGCCAAGCGATCACGATAACCTACAAGGGTGGCGCGCAACCGATCGTCGTGCCGGCCGGTGCTCCAATCGTACGCCTCGTGCTCGGAACTCGCGCATTGCTGACACCCGGGGTGCATGTATTCGTTATGACGACATCAATCGGCGGACACTTGAACGCCGCGCGCATCATGGCCGGCGAACACGGCGTCGTTCCCCCGATGTAGTGCAGTCCGCCGGGTTAAGTTGCATGCGTAACACTTAGTGACACACCTACCCTTAGGCGGGATTGAGCTCGGCAGAGAAGGGAGTCGACGTCGTCTAGTTCCTTAAGGAGTACCGCCTCGTATGCGATAGCGCAGGTGGATTACTCCGGTGCCGAAACGGCGCGTCTCAAGGAGTTCGAGATTCCGTCGTAAGGCGGCTGGGAATGCCGGCTTTCCGCCGCCGACGACCACCGGGTTGAGAAACAGCTGACATTCGTCGACGAGATCGGCTTCGAGCGCAAGTCCCGCAAGCTTGGCGCCGCCAATGCTGATGTCGTGCTCCGATTCCCGCTTGAGCCTCCGAATAGCCGCGAGATCGAAGTCCCGCTCGACACGCGTGTTGCGTGTCGTAGCGCCCGTCAGCGTTCGTGAAAAGACGATCTTCTCGGCCTTCTGCCAGATCCGTGCGAAGTCGCGATGCTCGGGTGGATAGCCCTCCACCGGCCCATCCCAGTAGGCCATCGTCTCGTAGAGTCGCCGCCCATAGAGATGGGTTCCGATCGGCTGCAACAACTCAGTGATGAACGCGTGTACTTGATCGGGATTGACCCAATCGAAGGCACCGGTTTCGTCCTCTATGTAACCATCGAGCGACATATTGGTGATGTAGATCAACGTCGACATACGAGAGAAGTAGACATCTCGTTACGGTTGTCCTCCCTGTAAAAGCCTTGGCCCTTCCCTATAAGGGAAGGTGAAAATCAAATGGGCAACTTTTGTTCATAAATATTTAGAAAACACGCCACGTAACCAAACCCCGGCCCACTCGGATACTCGCTCGCGTTCTTCCTCTTGCTAAACTATGCGTGTAACATTTGACGAAACAAGCGAATATTTTTACTGGTAAGCTGCGCGAAGAAGCCTAACGATGGGGGCAACCCGGCCAGCAACAAGGTCGGCGCATGCCTTTGCGCATTTTATCCAGGCCAACGGTAATGCGGCGTTCGCGGGTATCATCTTTCTTTGCAGAGATAACCCAGCAGATCCACTCGTTGCGGGCTAACGGTGTAATGTCTTCCCATATACTCTTCGCAATCGAGTCAGACTCAAGTGCTTTCCGGAAGTCCGCCGGAATTTTATGAACAGGGCCAAGCTTTTGTTTAGCCATCAGTAGCTAGGCGGTTCTTGCGCGAGTGCTTGTTTTCCCGTCTCAAGGGTGCATCGGTCAAGAAGACAGGGAAGCATTTTGCGCGGCGACCTTTCGTACTGCGGCCACACCCCTACTCCGCAAAGATACTAATGACAATACCAACTCGCACCGATGTTGTCGGAGCGCGTTGTTGCGTTTGATCAGAGATGCGCGTAACATCTAATGAAACGCGAGGATATTTTGCTGGTAAGGTGCCCCTATTCCAACTAGGGTGTATTCATATGCCAGAAACGCGGCTTGCCGATGTCGGAGACCGCGAGTCCTTCGGTACCAAGATTACATGTTGCAAGCATGGTCCGCCCGCATAACCCGCCGATGCAACGGACGGCTCCCGCGGCTAACGCACGTCGATCGCGCAGCCGGGCTTGATCGTTATTTTCATTCCCTTCTTCGTCGGTCCTACGGCCTTGCCGTCGGCGCCACACCACGGGCCCTGGATAATGAGCATGGCTCCGACGAACCCGAACCAATAGCTCGTCGCGCCCTTGGCGATCTCGTGAAAACCGAAGGGTTTTGGGTATTGGGCATTCGTCAGCGCAGTTTGGAGCGTGCTCCCGGATTCGTTGACGACGGTCCAATCTGGGGGAGCGGCGATGACCGGAGCCACCAACATCAAG
>DATKGB010000126.1:0-2545 GCA_035544315.1 Verrucomicrobiia bacterium | reverse complement strand
ATGTCAGGAAGCGATTCCGGTCGTCGACCAGGTTCAGCAAGGTCTTGGATTGCTTGACGCCGCGCTCGACCATCGCTCGCGCGCGCAGGCGCGAGACCGAGATTAGGGCGGCTTCGGAGGCGGCGAAGAACGAGGCTCCCACGACCAGCAGGGCGAGCCCGCCAATCTGGAGCCAGGAGATGTCGTGGGTCATATTGCTGCTGGGTCGCTCAAGACCGCGCCATTATAGCATAAGGTGCGGACGCACCAAGATGCCGATTGCCAGGGCCACCAGGGTGCCGAGTACGCCGCCCCACAGGACCTCGAAAACGGTGTGGATCCGCGCCTCCACGCGGCTCTGGGCGGTCAGGAAGGCGATAAAGTAGGCTAGCAGCGCCGGCAACGGCTTCTGATAGAATAGCGCCGCCATCGTGGCCGCGGCAAACGCCAGGGCCGCATGGCCGGAGATTGCTCCCCCTTGAAGAGGCGATCCGCGCCCGGTCCAGGCCTTGGCAAAGATCACCGCGATCACGCTAACGCCGAGAATGATAATAGCCGCGTTGGCCGGCACGGCTTGGAGCGCTGCAAATACCCGTGATCCCCCGCTGGTGATGCCTTGGTAGAACACCAGGTAGCCGCAGACGACGGCCGCCAATGCGCCGATTAGGACCGCTCCAGCCGAGGCGTCTTTGGCCGTCTTGGCCAGCGGGTGATGCGTGACGGTCAGCAGATCGACGATCGCCTCGATCGCCGTGTTGAGCAGTTCCAGCGCCAGCACCATCGCGACCAGTACGATGAGCACCACCACGTAGAACCGGTCGAGCCGCAGCAGCAGCGACGCGATCAGCACCAACGCCGCGACCACCAGATGCACGCGCATATTCGGTTGCGTTTTGGCCGCGTACACGATGCCCTCGAACGCATGCGCGAAAGAACGCCACAATTTCGACTTGGGAAGCTGGTCGCTCATAGCCGGCGGTCCGGCGCATCGTACGGCCACGCCATGCCGATCGCGTCAGCCAGTCGCCGTTCGAGCGCGAGCATCCGTTGGCGCTCTGCGGGTTCTTCGTGGTCGTGCCCCATCACGTGCGCGACGCCGTGAATCAACAATCGGTAAAGTTCGTTTTGCAGCGACGCGTCGTAGTCGACGGCTTGGCGCAACGCCGTATCGACGCTGATAACCACATCGCCCAGCATTCGCTCGACTTTGTCACGTCGGCCATTTGTCACCCTGAGCTTGCCGAAGGGCTGTCGAAGGGTGCGCGCATCGAGGAGCGGGAATGACAACACGTCGGTAGGCTTATCCTTTGCGCGGTGGACGCGGTTTATTTCGCGGATGGTTTGGTCGTTCACCAACGTCAACGATAGCGACGATCCCGCTTCGTCGACGGCGCCAAGCAGACGCTGCGCGACGGTCTTGAGGGCGCGGCCGTTCACGCCGCTGTTGCGCACCTCGTTGCGGTAGTGAATCACGCCAGGTCGCGCGCATAGGCACGAATGATTTTTGCGACCAGCGGGTGGCGCACCACGTCCGACTCGGTGAGCGTGACCACGGCGATTTCGGGAATGTCCGAGAGGCGCGTCGCGGCTTGCGCCAGACCGCTGGTCGCACCCGACGGCAGATCGACCTGCGTGATATCGCCGTTGACGACCATCACCGAGTTGGTTCCCAGACGCGTTAGGAACATCTTGAGTTGTTCGCGCGTGGCATTTTGCGCTTCGTCAAGGATCACGAATGCTTCGGAGAAGGTGCGCCCGCGCATGAAGGCTAGGGGTGCGATTTCGATGATGCCGCGCTCGAGATAGCGCCCGACGGTAACGTCGTCGAGCAACTCGGCCAGCGCGTCGTAGAGGGGACGCATGTACGGGTCGACTTTTTCTTTGACGTCGCCGGGAAGAAAGCCGAGCTTTTCGCCGGCTTCGACGGCCGGGCGGGAGAGGATCAAGCGCGAGACCTTGCGATCGCGGAGCGCGCGAACGGCCATCGTGACGGCCAGATAGGTTTTGCCCGTGCCGGCCGGACCGATCCCGAACGTCAGCGGATGCGCATCGATCGCTTCGACGAAGGCGCGCTGACCCGACGTACGCGGGCGTACTTCTTTTCCGCGTTGCGTGCGGATCAACGTTTCGGGCAACGCGTGATGGTGTTCGCCGTTGCGTACGTCCCCGGCAGCCAGGGCAACATCGTCGGGCGTCAATTGCGCGCCGCGTAGCGCGGTCCCCAGCAGATGCGTGACGACGCGCCGAGCGTTGGCAACGGCTTCCGGACTACCGGCCATAACCAGGCGATCGCCGTCGGCGTGGAGTGCGACCGCACACGCCCGTTCGATGGCCGAGAGATTTTCGTCGAACGCTCCAAAGAGCCGAACGCGGTCGCGAAGACCGCTTAAGTCGACGGTGGCTGGTTCTGCGGACTCCAGAGGTGTTGCTCCACGGCGAGCGCTTTTGGCTTGCCTAAGACTTCAGACATAATGACGGCCCAGATCAGGCTTTGTCTACCTTCGAACAAGCGCTTGGGAACCCCGGTCGGCAACCCCATATCGTGATCGTGCGTGATCGCTCTCCC
>DATKGB010000125.1:0-9811 GCA_035544315.1 Verrucomicrobiia bacterium | reverse complement strand
GTACGGCCGGTCGTTGATCGGCACCGGCTGCAGGCCTTTCCCGACGACCCAATATTTGCCGCTGGGCAAGGCATAGAAGTTGGTGGCCGGCACGTCGCCGGAGGTCGCCGCACGGAGCGGCGCCTCGATCCGACTCCAGTCCCCCGAGCGCGCGGCGGCGCCGTTTGCAAAGGTCTGAATCGTATCCAGTGTGGTGCGCACGTGCGCATCGGTCAACGAAACGAATGACTGCAGTGCGATGTTGCCATTGACGGTAAACGGAGCCGACTGCGCGCCTGCGATTCCCGAGCAGCACATCGCTGCCATCGCCACGGTTGCCAAGAATTTCAACATGGTCCCTCCTTAAGTTTGCCTACTTCGGCGCCCCATGCGTCCCAACCGCTCGCGCGAGCCCGCGCGAAGAGTTCGATGCGCGGCCGGTCGCCGCAGAGTGCCTCGATGCAGTGCCGAAAGATCGCCGGCTTCTGGCTGTGTTCGCCGCGCGGGTGCAAGACGACTTGCGCCTGCGCCAAGTCGCGAATCGGAAACGGCCGCCCGGTGCGAGCGGTCGTCGCGGCGAGCATCAGTTCGGTCGTCGGTTTGGTGAAGGTTGGTGGAACCCCTTGCCCGGCAATGATCTTGCCGGCGCGGTTGGTCTTTACCCAAACGTAGGCGACCCCGCGGTAATGTAGGCCCCATTGCGCGATCAGATCGATCGCGAAGTTCAGGCGCGGGCAGGTCGCCCACACGAACACCGCCGCGCGTTTGTTTAAGATCGAGCGGACGTCGAGCGCCGCGAGATCTTCGGGCGACATCAGCGGATAGTGTTTGGCAGCCGCGGCATCTTTGAGCGCGCTGCCATAGTAAAACCAGGGCGGATCGACGTAGGCGATGTCGTAGCGCCTGTCGGGAAACGGCGGCAATTCGGTATGCGGTCGGGCGATCGAACGGCGCTCGAGTCGCCGCAATTGCGCGAGGTTCTTCGTCGAAACGGCGGCCATCAGCGCACCATTGGTGCCGACGCCCAGAGTATCCCTGCGAGCAGCGCTCCGACCGTCGTTGCCAGTAGGTTGACCGTATCGTTGCCGACGCGCGCGAAGCCCCGCTGGAGGGTGGTCGACGTGCCGCAGACGTGCGGGTCGGTTTCGCACGAACGTTGGCATTGCGGGCACCATCGCAGCGCCTGCACGGCCGCGCCCGCCAGCGAATCGGCAAACGCGCCCGCGACGCCTCCGGCCAAAACCGGTAGCATCGCAGCGATTCCCACCAGCGCTGCGATTTCGGCGACGACGCCCGCGCCGACGATCGAGGCCAAGCTGCCTTGCCAGGTAACGCCGCCCGAGAGTCCGGGCGCGGTCGGTTTGCCGGTGAGCAGCGATCGTGGCGCCCCTTTGGCCAACGTGCCCAGCTCGGTGCCCCACGTATCGGCCGACGCCGCGGCAAAGGCACCCGCGCACGCCGCGAGCAGCGGCGCGCCCAAACGCAGCGAGAGCAGCGCGCATAGCGTCGCGACGCCGCCGTTAGCCAGAACCTGCCACGCGTCGCGCGGCCCGTGCTTACCGACGTCGACCAAGGCCGCCTTGCGCGCGCGTCCCACGCGCGACAGCAGCGCCGATGGAAGAAAGAAGCCAAACAACACCGCGCAGAGCGGCCAGCCACCGACGGTAAAGATGATTCCCCCGATGCAGAACGCGGCCAGCGCGCCGCCGGGCGTCAACGCGCGCGCTCGCCACGCGACGATCGCGACGACCCCCGCCAGCGCGGCGCCGACGAGCGCACGCGTCAGCGGGTCGGCGATGCGAAAAACTCCTCGAGCGCGTCGACTAACCCGTCGCCGGTATATTCGCTCGCGAGCGTATCGACGTGCAGTCCGAGTTCGGTCGCAGCGTGGGCAGTCACCGGTCCGATGCAGGCGATCGCCTTGCCGTGCGCGGCTTCGAGCGCTTGCCGATTTCCCCCGAGAGCGCGCGCGAACCCGGCGACGCTCGAAGCGCTTGCAAACGTCAGCACGTCGCAGGTCGCAACCGTGCTCGACAAGCCGGCATCCTCCACGAACGACGTCTTGTATGCAGCAATGGTGCTCGCCGGACGCTGCGCCGCGTCGAGCATACGCGCGAGCGTGTCGGGGGCGTCCTGCGCGGCGAAGATCGCGATGCGGTCGCCGTCCTGCGTTGCTGCGATCAACGCCCGCGCGGCCGCGTCGCCGACGTACTTCTCGGGAATCAGGTCCGCGCGAATACCGCGCCATCGCAGCGCGTCGGCGGTTTTTGGGCCGATCGCGGCGATCTTGGCGCGTGCGAAGGCGCGCGGATCGCGGCCCAGCGCATCGAGGCGATCGAAGATGGCGTCGACGCCGTTGCGCGAGGTGAAGACGGCCCACGCAAACGCGTCCATACCGTCGATAGCGGCATCGATCGCGTTGGAATCGTCCGCGGCGCAGATCGCGATGGTCGGAGCCAAGATCGGCTGCGCGCCGCGAGCGTACAGCGCCGCGGCGAACGCGGCGGCCTGATGCGCGGGCCGCGTTACCAGGACGCGCTTGCCGAACAGCGGCGCAACGTCAAACCAAGCGAGTTGTTCGCGCAATCCAACGACCGAGCCGATCACCACGATCGCCGGGGCTTGCAGACCTTCGCGTTCCACGTCGCCGGCAATGGTCGTCAGCGTTCCGACGACGGTGCGTTGGGTCGGACGCGTGCCGTCTTGAATCACGGCGACCGGCGTTTGGGCGTCCAAGCCGCGCTCGCACAGATGGCGCGCGATCGCGCCCAGGTTCCCCATCGCCATGAGCAAGATCAGCGTGCGATGCGGATCGGCCAGTTTGCCCCAATCCAAAGTCGACTCGGGTTTGGTCGGATCTTCGTGGCCGGTAGCGACCGTGAAGGCGACATTATGCTCGCGGTGTGTGACCGGAATGCCGGCGTAGGCGGGGCTCGCGATCGACGACGAGATTCCGGGCACGATTTCAAACGGGATGCCGGCGGCTCGCAGCGCCTGCGCCTCTTCGCCGCCGCGGCCCAAGACGAATGGATCGCCGCCCTTGAGCCGCACGACGCGTTTACCCTCGCGCGCTTTCTCAATCATCAGCGCTTCGATCTGCGCCTGCGGCATCGCGTGGTCGCCGCCACGTTTGCCGACGAAGATCTTTTCGCAAGCCGCCGCGGCGAACGCGACGATCGGATCGCCGGCCAGCGCGTCGTAGAGCAAGACGTCGCCATGCTGCAGCGCGTAGGCGGCGCGCAAGGTGAGCAGGCCGGGATCCCCCGGACCCGCACCGACTAAGAAGACTTTTCCTTTTGAGTTACCCGTCAACGTCGAGCACGCGCTCGGGCGGCGCCAGCGACGCGACCGCCTCGGCGAGGTTGAGCTCGAAGAGTTCGTCGAGCACGCGCGCGTGCGAGAGCGCCTCAATGTGGTTGGTTACGGCCTTATCGCGAATCTTGGTAACGACCGAGTGCAAGAGTTTGGAAACGACGGTCATCGACATGCCGACGATCAGCATGCGTTCGCGCTCCTCTAACTCCGGGCAGCGTGCGAGCAAACGCTGGACTTCTGCCGCGCGAATTGCTTCGGCTTTCTGGGTGAGGGATGCGACCACGGGAACGGCCGCGCGCGAACGATACCAGTGGCTGTAACGAGTGACGTATTCGGCGATGATCTCTTCGACGTCGGGAATCGCTTCGCGGCGAACCTCGAGCTTCTCATCGACGATGCTGCGCAGGCCGTCGACATCGACCAGCGCGACGTTCGGGATGGCGGCGATATCGGGATCCGCGTCGCGCGGAACGGCGATGTCGACGACCAAGAGCGGCCGCTCGGGCCGGTGCGTCATCGCCTCGCCGACGTTCTGCGCCGTCAAGATGAAGTCCGATGCACCCGTCGATGTAATTGCGACGTCGGCACCGGCGAGCGCTTGGGCTAAATCCGTCATCTCCAACGCGCGGCCGAAGCCGACCTCGCTTGCCAATTCGGTCGCGCGCGCCATCGTGCGGTTGAAGATCGTCAGCGTCGCGATGCCTTCTTGACGCAGGCGTTTGACCGCGCTGCGGCCCATCTTGCCGGCGCCGATTACGGTGACCGACGTATTTTTCAGCGTTCCCAGGCGCGCTTTGGCGGCGTCGATGGCGGCGGTTGCGATCGACGCGGATTCGTCTCCGATGCGCGTTTGCGCGCGCGCGGATTTACCCGCGTTGAGCGCTTCGCGGAAGAGCCGGTGCAGCGACGTGCCCAACGACCGTGCCTGTTGGGCTTGATGGTACGCGTCCTTGACCTGACCGAGAATTTCCGCCTCGCCGATCAACATCGAATCCAGCCCCGTGCTCACTCGAAACAGGTGCTCGACCGCTTGTTTGCCCAAGTGCGTATAGAGATACGATTCGAGATCGTATGCGACCGTTGCATGACGGAAGTTGCCCAGGAACGATTTGAGCTGCTCGACGCCCCGCTCGTAGTCGTCGACTTCGGCGTAAATCTCGATCCGTCCGCAGGTTTGCAACATGGCCGCTTCGCGAACCGACGAGTAGT
The DNA here is from genome assembly GCA_035544315.1 of Verrucomicrobiia bacterium. Taxonomy (GTDB): domain Bacteria; phylum Vulcanimicrobiota; class Vulcanimicrobiia; order Vulcanimicrobiales; family Vulcanimicrobiaceae; genus JALYSX01. Next base: position 5,308 of record DATKGB010000125.1, on the reverse strand, counting down.
CGCGCAGCGCGACCAGGGCTTCGCCCATGCGCGACGCCGGAAATGCGTGGCGTTCTCGCACGTCGATCGGCGCGGTATGATGCGAGAGCCCTAAGCAGACGACCGGCATGAGATTATCCTAAGCCTGGGCCACGGCGACGCCTAGCGGATTTATCGCAAGGTCGACCAGGGCCGCGTCGGCGGCTGCGATCGTCTGCTCGATCTCGCGCGTGGAATGCGCGGTCGAAACGAATCCCGCCTCGAACTGAGCGGGTGCGAAGTAGACGCCGCGGTCGAGCATCGCGTGAAAATATTTGGCGTAGAACGCGGCGTCGGATTTCATCGCGCCGTCGAGGTCGTCGACCGGCCCGGGCGTGAAGAACGTGCAGAACATCGATCCGGCGTGCGTGCTGTAATGCGGGATGCCGTGCTTGACGAAGACCTCATGCAGGCCGTCGCACAACAGCTTGGTCAGGACCTCGAGTCGTTCGAACAGCGTGGCATCGTCGCGAACGATCTTCAGCGTCGCGATTCCGGCTGCCATCGCCAGCGGGTTGCCCGAGAGCGTTCCGGCCTGATAGACCGGACCGTCGGGTGAGAGTGTGGCCATGATCTCTTCGCGTCCGCCGAACGCGCCGACTGGGAGGCCGCCGCCGATCACCTTGCCCAGGGTGGTGAGATCGGGCGTTACGTTTTCGCGGGCTTGGACGCCGCCCCGTGCGACGCGAAAGCCGGTCATCACTTCGTCGAAGATCAAGAGCGCGCCGTTTTGCGAGCACAGATCGCGCAGCGTTTGCAAGAAGCCGGGATGCGGGAGCACCAAGCCCATGTTGCCCGCGTACGGCTCGACGAAGACCGCGGCGATCGAATCGGGATTGGCGTCGAACGCCGCAGCGACCGCGTCCGCGTCGTTGTACGGAACGACGATCGTATCCCGAGCCGTGCCCGACGTGATGCCGGGCGAAGTGGGAACGCCGTTGGTCAACGCGCCCGAACCAGCGGAGATCAAGAACGAATCGGCATGCCCGTGATAACAGCCGGCAAATTTTATCAGCTTTTCGCGTCGCGTGAAGCCGCGGGCCAAGCGTAACGCGCTCATCGTCGTCTCGGTGCCGCTGGACGTGAACCGAACGCGCTCGATCGACGGCATCATCGCACGGATCAACTCGGCCAGTTCGCTTTCGGCTTCGGTCGGCGCGCCGAACGTCGAACCGCGTGCGGCCGCGTTGGTAATCGCTTTGACGACGGCAGGGTGGGCGTGACCCAGCAGCAGCGGTCCCCAGGATAAGACGTAGTCGATGTACTCGTGATCGTCCAGGTCGATCAGCGTCGCGCCCTTCCCGCTTTGCATGAAGATCGGCGAGCCGCCGACGGCCTTAAACGCTCGAACCGGCGAGTTAACCCCACCGGCGATGGCGTTGCGCGCGCGAACGAAGGCGGAGATCGAACGTTCGATGTTCATCGACTACCGCGCATTCCGAGCCGCATACTCTTTGGCAAAATACGTGATGATGATGTCGGCGCCGGCGCGAGCGAAACTGTCGAGGGTTTCGTCGATCGCGCGGTCGCCATCCAGCCAACCGTTGGCGCTTGCAGCCTTGAGCATCGAGTATTCTCCGCTGACGTTGTAGACGGCGATCGGCACGTCGAAGGCATCGCGTGCCGCGCGAACGATATCCAAGTAAGCCAAGCCCGGCTTGACCATCACGATGTCGGCGCCTTCGTCGATATCCAGTGCGATCTCGCGCAGCGCTTCGCGCGCGTTGCCCGGATCCATCTGATAGGTTCGACGATCGCCGAACTGCGGCGTCGAGCCGGCGGCTTCGCGAAACGGCCCGTAGAACGCCGACGCATATTTCGCGCTGTAGGCCATGATCGCCAAATTCGAGTGGCCGTCCTCGTCGAGCGCGTTGCGCAATGCGAGGACGCGTCCGTCCATCATGTCGGACGGCGCGATGATGTCGACGCCCGCCGCGGCGTAGGTCAACGCCGTCTTGACGAGCAGTTCGACCGACGCGTCGTTATCGATCAGGCCGTACTCGTCGACGATGCCGCAGTGCCCGTGATCGGTGTATTCGCAGTTGCACAAGTCCGCGACGACGGTGGTCTGCGGCGCCGCCTGTTTGATCGCGCGGATCGCGCGCTGGACGACGCCGTCGGGATCGTAGTTCGAGGTTGCGGTGGCGTCTTTGTGTGCGGGGATACCGAACAGCAGCACGCCGCGGATGCCGAGCTTACTTAGCGCGACCGCTTCGGCGACGGCTTGATCGACGGTCAGTCGCAAGATACCCGGCATCGAATCGATCGGCCCGGCGTCGACGTCGCGCTCCACAACGAAGAGCGGTTGAATCAATCGCTCGAGATGAATACGGTTCTCGCGGACGAGAGCGCGAATGCCCGGGGTGCGGCGCAGGCGGCGAGGGCGATAGATCACGGCCCGGACCCTTCGAGAAAACTCGACACCAAACCCACGAGGAGTTCCACGCTCGGCTCGGGCGCTTCCAGAAGAACCGTCAGGCCGGCGATTTCGGCCGCTTCGCGCGTCTGGGGTCCCATCACTCCGATAGGCGGATAATGCCCGCGCAACGCCAGCTCCACCAAATACGGGCCGGCGACGGCGACCGCGCCGCTCGACGGGAAGATCAATAGGTCGGGGAGGTCGCCTGGAAGCGGGGTGTCGGCGCGCAGTTCGAGGACCGTCGCCCCGGATTGGCGCAGGGCGGCGGCGATGCGGCTGGGACGGCTCTGCGTCCGTGGCAGCACGACCGTGCGGCCGGCTAAGGGCAGCGCCCTCGGCCGCGCGAGCGCTTCCACGATCGTGCCGGCGCCCTGGGCCAGCAGGTTCTCGGCCAGCGCCAGACCCAACGCGCGGGCGCTCTCGAGCGAGTCGACGTCGCCGCCGATCAGCGCGCGAACGACTTTAGAACCGTCGGGCGTCGCGACCACGCCGCGCACGATCGTGCGCCCGTCTTGAAGCCCGGCGTGGATCCCGATCGGTGCTTGGCAGCCACCTTGCAGTGCGGCTAGGGCGGTGCGTTCGCAGACCACCGCCCATTGCGTGGCTTGGTCGTTAACGGCCGCGCGAAGTTCGGCGATCAGCGCGGCGTCGTCGGCGCGCGTTTCGATCGCCAGCGCGCCTTGAGCGACCGCCGGAACCATTTCATCCAACGAAAACGCAACGGTATGCTCGGCGCGCAGGTTCAAGCGCGCCAAACCGGCGGCGGCCAGGACGATCGCGTCGTAGTCGCCGTCGCGCAGTTTTCGTAAACGCGTGTCGACGTTGCCGCGGAGATCGGCGTAGTGCAGATCGGGGCGCATCGCCGCTAACTGCGCGCGCCGGCGCAGACTCGACGTACCAACCGTAGCGCCGGCCGGCAGCGACGCAAACGTCGGATAGCGTTCGCTGCAAAAGACGTCGCGCGGATCCTCGCGCTGGGAAATCGCGGCGATGCTCATATCTGCGGGGGTCGCCGTCGGGAGATCTTTACACGAGTGTACCGCGTAATCGGCTCGTCCGGTTTGCAGCGCTCGTTCGAGTTCTTTTACGAACAAGCTCTGCTCGCCGATTTCCGCGAGCGGACGGTCTTGCACGCGATCGCCGGTGGTCGAGACGGGCAGAATCGTGGTCGCGATGCCGCGTTGGGCTAGGAGCGCTGCAACCATGCGCGTTTGCGTCAAGGCCAACGCGCTGGAACGCGAGGCGCACACGGCCGTGCGCGGTGTCGGTGCTTCTTCTTTTCCGCGCAGGCGATCGATGGCCGCTTCGGCTTCATGTTCGATTTCGACGGGGTTCATCGCGCCCAGCGTTTCGATCGGAAGGTCGGCCAGGGCTCGCAGTACCGCCGCGCGCTCGCCGATCGGCAGTACGGCTTTGACGTACGTGCGCGCGTGAGCGAGCACGCGCGCGGCGCGGCCGTACGCATCGCCCAAACGTTCGCGGACGTCGTGCGCGATGCGCTTTGCAAAGGCCGGAGTCGAGCCGCCCGAATCGACTGCGACGGTCACGTCGCCCAAGCGCGCCAGCGCGAGCATCGTAGCATCGCCGCGCTCGGGGTCGGTCGAATCGACGACGATCGCACCGGCGTAGCGCGCCTCGGCGACGACCAGGGCGTTGATCTCATCGTCGCCGGTAGCAACGACGACCACGAACGCGTCGGCAGCGTCCCCCCGCGCGAACGAACGCTCGTCGCCCACGCCGCCGTGCTGTCGAAGTAACTCGAGCAGATCCGGCAAAATCGACGGAGCGATCACGCGCACGTCGGCTCCGGCTTCGAGCAGGCTGCGGGTCTTGCGTAACGCGACGGTACCTCCGCCGACGACCAGAGCGCGGCGCCCGGCCAAGCGGAGTGAGAGAAAGAGCGACATGAAGTGCGCAAGACTTCCGCGGCGTCATCGCTAACAACTGCCGGACATGGCGGAACGTCCCGCGCGCGCGGCGATTATCGGAAGTATCGTCGCGGCGCTCATCACCTTGCCCGGATTGGGCGCCGGAACCCTGTGGGACAATAGCGAGACCGCCTACGGCGAGGTCGCCCGCGAGGTCCTGTTGAGTCACGACTGGGTTGTGATGCATCTCAACGGCTCGCCGTGGTTCGTCCAGCCGCCCCTCTATTTTTGGATCGCGGCGGCGTTCTCGATGCTGTTGAAAGTCGGGCCGCTCGCGCTGCGCCTTCCGGCCGCGTTGGCTACCGTCGCGATCGGCGGCGCGACCGGTTACGCGGTATCGCACCAAGCCGGCACCCGAGCGGGCATCTTTGCCAGCGTGGTTCTTTCGACGTCGCTGATGCAAGCCGTGGTCGGCCGCTTGGCTATTATGGACGCCTTGCTGGATCTGGCCGTTGCGTTGACGGTCTTCTGGTGGTTACGCGCATTACAGACCGGGCGCGATCGTTACTTCGCGTACGGATGGACCGCCGCGGCATTCGGTTTTCTGGCCAAAGGCCCGGTCGCTCCGGTTATCGCGCTGCTCGTGATCGCCGTTTACGCCTGGTGGAACCGTCGCGCCGAAACCACCGCGCTACCATCGTGGCGCGGCTGGGTGGTAGGCCTGGTCGCGTTCCTGGCGATCGTCGCGCCGTGGTTCGTCGCGCTCTACGAACGCAGCGGCGGACACGCGCTGATATTGATGATGGGCCACTACACGATCGGCCGCTACACCGGCGTGATCGAGAATCAATCCGGACCGTGGTGGTATTACTTGCCGGTCACGATCGTGGGATTTTTCCCATGGGTGGCGTTCTTGCCGGTAGCGCTATGGTGGGCCGCGCGCGGCCTACGCATGGCGACGCTTGCGCCGGAGGTCGCGCGACTGATGCGATCCCCCCTTCCC
>DATKGB010000124.1:0-7562 GCA_035544315.1 Verrucomicrobiia bacterium | reverse complement strand
AGCGCGGAGGTCGGCTCGTCGAGAAAAACCAGGTCGGGCGCCCCCAGCAGCGCGACGCCCAAGCCGATGCGCTGCTGCATACCTTTGGAATACGTGCCGATGAGGTGGTTCGCGCGCGACGCCAAACCGACTAGATCGAGGATCTCCTCGACGGCGCGACCGCGATCGCGCGGTCGTAGGCCGATCAAACCGGCGTGAAACGTCAGTTCCTCGCGCGCGCTCATCCAGTCGTGATAACGAAACAGTTCGGGCAGATAGCCGATGCGCGCGCGGGCCTCCCGATCGCCCAGCGGACGGCCGAGCACCGATCCGCCGCCACCGGTCGGCGATGCCAAGCCCAATAGCAGTTTGACCGAGGTCGTCTTGCCGGCGCCGTTGGGGCCGAGAAACCCGAAAATCGTACCGCGATCGACGCGCAGCGTAATGTCGGAGACCGCATCGATGTCGCGATAGCGCTTGGCTAAGTGCGCGACGTCGATCGCCGCGTCACCGGAGGCTGTTTGCGACACCGAGAACCTCGTCTTGCGTCAGCGTACCAAAGACCGCGTAGAGTTTTCCGTCCTTCTCCCACATGACTCCCGCGCCCAATCCGGTGTTGTCGCCGATCGCCAAACCGCTCGCGCCGTCGACGTTCACCGACTGCGCGGTTTGCTTGGTGGCCTCGAACGGCACCGGCAAGGTCGAACTGGGATCGCCGATCGCGCGAATTTGCGAGGCGAGTTCGGCGGATATGCCGGGCATCGAGAGCAGGTAGGATTCAAGCTCGCCCAACGTCGCGCCGGTGCTGCGCACGACCGGCGCAACCGACTGCACGACCACGAGCACGGGTCCGTCCGATCGCTTCCCGCGCACGCCCCACGTTTGCACGATCGTCGGCCCGATCGAGGCGGTGACCATCGTACCGTCGAGGCGCGCGGGCATCTCGGGAAGCGCGCGCTTCTTGCGCGCCGCCGACGCGCGTGCTTTCGCGGCGCTGAATCGAAACGATTCTTCGGCGAGAAGGTTCACCACGAAGCGCGACGTCGTCGGAACTTGGGACGGGACGACTGCAGGTACCAGCGCGCGGAAGCCGGCGATCCGCGAAGCGGCCGCGGCACTGACGACATCCTTGGGTTTGGAGCTACGCGGCCGGCCCAGCGTCCCGAACTCATCGAGATTGGGCAGCAAACGCGCGCGCAGATGCAGCGCCGAAACGTTGATCGGCGCAAACGCCTTGGGTTGAAAAATCGTCAGGAAACTTTGCCCGAGCGAGCCCAGCGGAGTCGTCACGAGCAGCACGATGACGACCGCGGCCGCCAGCGCGCCAACCCAGACAAAAGGTATTTTTGCAAAGCGCGGCTCCACGCGGCGCGCTTGAAAGCGCGCGAACGCCTGACGTGCATCGATGTGTTCTTCTCCGCCCAGCAGACGCTCGCAGAGCGCGGCGTCGTCTTCAGTACGATCCGACATCTTCGATCTCCTTACGAAACGCGCGTTGCGCGCGTACTACATACGTTCCGACGTGCGCTTCGGGAATGCCCACCGTAAACGCGATCTCGCGATAACTCAGGCCGCCGTATTTGAGCGCCAGTACCGTCGCCAACCGTTCGGGAAGGCGCAACATGGCCGCGCCGACTAGGCGCCGAACCTCTTCGCGCTCGATCGTACGCTGCGGGTCCATTTCGCGCTGGTGCGCGGCATCGCTCGCCCCGCGCAGCGCGAACTCGTGCCGTTCGCGCAGATCGCTGCGACGTCGCCGGCGCACTTCGTTGAGCGCGTTCCGTGCGGCGGCGAGGTAAAGCCATCCGCTTGCGTGGGCCGCGTTCGGGTCGAAGCGCCGAGCGAACGCCTCGAACACTTCCTGTGCGACATCTTCGGCCGTCGCGACGTCGCCGACGATCCGTCGTGCGACGCTAACGACGCGACCATATTCGCGCAGAAACACATCCTCAAAGGTCATGCATTGCTCGAGGGCAAGTGCGATGGCTGCCATACCCTTCAAACACCGCCGCAGGCCGTTTTGCAACAGTCACGACCGCGTCACTAGCGGCAGGGGTCGGGTGTATCGTTGAACGTGGCGATGCGCGTCGCAATCGCCGGGGCCGGCGAAAAATACAGCATTGCGAATGTGTTCGGGCAGAGTTCTTCGATGCGTTCGTCGGCGCGGCGAACCATCGCGCGAACCGCCGAGGCTCGATCGCCGGTCAGGGCGATTGCGGTCTTATCGACGCGTGCCTCGCCACCGCGAACGTACGAGAGGTAGATCGGGAACGCAACGAGGTACGCGCACCCCAGCAGCGCGCCGACCAGGGCCAGTCGCGACACCGGATCGTCGTCGCGGCGAAAGCCCACCCGATCGGCGATGGTTACGGCCAAGGCCATCGCGATGATGATGATCAGCACGGCGATCAGACAACGACGGAATTGGTCGCCGTCCACGTCGTGTTCGATCGCGCGCGCGGCGAAGAACGCCGTCTCGCCCGGCGATTCCGAACGCACCAGCGAGTCGCTCAGCACGATGCGCTGTGACGGACCCAGGCCGCTCACGAAAGCGCCCTGAGCCGGCGAAGGTCGCGGCCAATCGGCGGCGACGATCGGCACGTTTGGGATACCGGCCTTGACCTCGAGCGCGTAGAGCGGCGACGCGATCGTGGGTGCGAGGCTTTCGACGTGATTAAAGAACGGCGCGATCAGCAACGGGGTTGCGTACGAATACAGCATCGCCCCCAGCGCGATACCCAACATCGCATAGAGATACCACTGATGCGTTCGGTCGGCCAACCACAGCACGATCGCGCACATCACGCCCACCGCGACCATCACCGCGGCCAGCGTCGCCAGCCAACTCAATGCCCACGCAGGCCAAGGCTGCCGCGAAATGCCCATCACCCGTTCGACGCGATAGAGATAAAACTGTGGGATCAGCGTTGCAAACCCGGCGATGGCCGCTAGGATCGCACCAAAGAAACAGCGCACGCCGAATTCAGAGCGAAACGAGCGGCGCAAGCGGTCGCGCAACGCCGAGGCGCCACCGCTGCGCCAGAAGTAAGCGAGCGCACCGATCGGTATCGCGAACGTCAGCAAGAAACCTGGGATGCGCCAACCTACGTAACGACCGGCCGCCCCCTGCCGGTCGGAATCGACCAATGCAGACGCCGGGCTCGCCAGCAGTTGCTGCGGCGACATCGCGTCGATGCGCAGGTCCAGAGCATTCGGCCGATTTTGCGCGCAAACCGGCAGCGCGCAAAGGAGGAGGACGAGCAAGGCACCCGTCGCGCGGAGCGTCCGAAACGCGATGGTCATCGACGGAGTATTCGCGCGCGAACCCCGAACCCTTGCTCCCGGTCGCTAGCCTACTCGGCGACGACGAAACGATCGTGCCCGACAGCAAACGAAACGCGGTTGCGACCGTTACGTTTGCTATGATACATCGCGCCGTCGGCGAGTTCGAGCAATTCGTTGGCGGTGCCCGCGTCAGACGGAAACGAGGCGACCCCAATGCTAGCACTGAGCGGTAGCGAGATGCCGAAGTCGGCCTCGCGCACCGCAGCGCACAGCGCCTGCGCGCGCAACACCGAACGCGTCTTGGGAACGCCCCGAACCAGCGCGCAGAATTCGTCGCCGCCGTTTCGGGCCGCCAAGTCGAGCTCGGGTTGCAGGTGCCGTCGCAACACCTCTCCGATCTGTTGCAAGACGCGATCGCCCGCGGCATGACCCAGCGCGTCGTTGACGTTTTTGAAACCGTCGGTATCCAGAAACCATAGCGACAGCGCCGGCCCCTCGCCCGACAGCGCGCGCGCTACCTCTTCGCGCAGCCGCGCGCGGAAAGCGCGCGGTGCGAGCAGTCCGGTCAAAGCGTCGTAGGTCGAGTCGTTTCGATCGCACTCCCGCTCCAGCGCGATCGCGTATGGTGTGGTCGCATGCTCGACTACACGTTCGAGCGCCGGCTGGCCCTCTTGCCAACCCAAACGCGACGATGCGTAGACGACGGCACGCAGTCCGCGGTCGTCGAGCATCGGCATCGCCAGCGCCGTGCGATCGGTCGCCAACAGAAGCCCGTCGCCCTGCGAAAGCGCCGCTCTTCCGGTCGAAGCCGCGCGCGCGGGCAACGACGTGCCACCGTCGCGAGCTAGGCGCAGCGCCGCGTAATAGCCGGCGCGCTCGCCGGTGCTTGCGACGCACAGCAACTCGTCGTCGGCGGGAACGAAGACCAGTACGGCATCGACGCGCGGCTCGACGCGCCGTAACGCCTGGTCGAGCACGGCAATAACGTCGGCACTCCCCCGCCGTGCCGCCCCGATTAGGGAGTGAAACGTCGAAGACAATTCGAGTTCGCGACATTCGAGCGAACGTATGCGCGAGCGCGACGCCGCGAAATCGGCGTGTCGGAGCCATAGCGCCAACGCGAGGAGCGCGGCCAACAGACCCGAAAGGACGGCCATCAGCCCTTGCTCTCCACATTAGGGTAGTGCCCAGCGTGCAGCGAGAACGGCCATCACCGTCTCCCGATGCGGTAGCCTCGCGCTATTTCTTGGGTAGTGGGCGGGCCGGGTTGCCGACTACTCGCTCTCCGGGGGCGATATCTTTGGTGACGACGGCGCCGGCGCCGGTTAGGGCGTTGTCGCCGATCGTTCGGGGGGCGACGATTGAGGAGTTGGAGCCGATGCGGACGTTTTTGCCGATTTCCGTGCGGTGTTTGCTGACACCGTCGTAGTTGGCGGTAATCGTGCCGGCACCGATGTTGGAGTCTTCGCCGACGGTCGTATCGCCTAGATACGAGAGATGACTGGCTTTGGCGCCGTCGGCCATCTGCGTGTTCTTGAGCTCGACAAAGTTGCCGATGCGCACGCCATTGGCCAGCACCGTCTTGCCGCGCAGATGGGCGAAGGGCCCGATACAGACGTCGTTGCCGGCAACCGAATCGACGACCACCGACTCGCGCACTTCGGTGCGATCGCCGATTTTCGCATTGGACAGGCGCGCGTTGGGGCCGATGACGGACCCTTCGCCGATGCGGCTGAGCCGGCCGATCGTAGTATTCGGGTAGATCACGGTGTCGCGCCCGATCCGCAGCTCGGGCTCGAGATAGACGGTGTCGGGGTCGATAATCGTCACGCCGTCGCGCATGTGTTGGGCGCATAGGCGCGCGTTCATCGTTTTACGCGCCAGTGCCAATTCGGCGCGATCGTTGATGCCGAGCACGTCGCGGTGGTCGGCAGCGACGACGGGCGCGACCCGGTGTTTCTTACCGCGCAGATGCGCGACCGTATCGGTGAGATAGTACTCGCCCTGCGCGTTATCGTTGCGTAGCGCGCCGACCGCTTCGCGAAGCGCGGCTTCGTCGTAGGCGTAGATACCGGCGTTCATCTCGTCGATCGCCAGTTCGTCGGGGTCGGCGTCGCGGGCTTCGACGATACGCTTGACGTTGTCGCCTTTGCGCACGATGCGACCGAAGTTCGAGGGCAGCGGCATGCGCGCGGTGACCAGCGCCAGCGCGGGCGCGTCTTTTTCGTCCAGTGCGGCCAAGACGTTGGTGAAGATTTCGGTGCCGATCAACGGCATGTCGCCGTAGGCGATCAAGACGCGGCCGCCGTCATTACCTTCCAGCACGTCGAGCGCGATCTTCACGGCGTGGCCGGTGCCCAGTTGCTCTCGCTGAACGATCGTTCGCACGCCCGACGCGCGGACGCTCTCGTCGATTTCGTCGTTGGTGACGACCAGCGTTTGGTCGATCCCGGCTTCGCCCAACGCGTTCAAAACGTACCACAGCATCGAGCGGCCGCAGAGTTCGTGCAGAACTTTCGGGCGCGCGCTCTTCATGCGGGTGCCCTTTCCAGCGGCCAAAACGATCGCGCGCACCATCACGTGGGTCCCTCCATCACGACGGTCAGCGATTTCTTCCACTCGTTCTGCTCGCCGGCTTTGGGCGCACCCAACGCATCGAGAGCGTTGCGCAGCCGTTCGCGCACGAGATCGCGCCCCAACAATTCCATCGCATCGTAGAGCGGAATCGAGGTCGGGCTGCCGGTGATCGCGACGTAAAAAGGCCGCGCGACGTCGCGGAATTTCTTTCCGACCGTTTCGGCGACGCGTTTCATGACGGCTTCGATCCCCGCGACATCCCACGTGCGTAGCGCGTCGAGATCCCATTGCGCTACTTGCAGCGCTTTGCGCAGATCGTCGCCGTCGAGTTTGCCGCCGTGCAGCGCGTCGGCCGGCAAATTCAATCGTCCGGCGAAGAGAAACGCCGTCAGGTTGCCCAAATCGGAGAGGCGCTCGATGCGCGAGTGGGTCAGTTCGGCGATGCGTGCCAAACGTTCGGGCGCGAAGCCCCAGGTCGCCACCCGCTCGCGGTATTCTTGGGCGTTCAAGCGTTCCCGAATGTAGCGGCCATTGAGCCAATCGAGTTTCGGGATGTCGAAGACCGGGCCGCCCACAGCCACATGGTCGAGATCGAAGCGTTCGATCAGTTGCGCCAGGGACATCACCTCGTCTTCACCGACTCCGGGAGAATTCGACAGCACTGCCAAGAAGTTGATGACCGCCTCGGGCAAATATCCCATCCGCTCGTAAAATAGGATCGAGGTTGGATTTTTGCGCTTGCTGAGTTTACTCTTGTCGGGATTACGCAACAGCGGTAAGTGCATCAACAGCGGCGCTTGCCAGCCGAAATATTCGTATAGCAAAAGGTGCTTGGGAGCGCTCGAAACCCACTCTTCGCCGCGGATTACATGCGTGATCTCCATCAGATGATCGTCGACGACGTTGGCGAGGTGATAGGTCGGCAGGCCGTCGGACTTCATCAACACCTGCATGTCGACGGTTTTCCATTCGATCTCGATCGGATCGCGGCGCAGGTCGTTGACTATGCAAACGCCTTCGCTCGGGACCTTCATGCGAATGACGAACGGCTCGCCCGCGGCTTCTTTGGCCGCGACCTCGGCGGCACTCAACGACAGGCAGAACCCGTCGTAGCGCGATGGTTGCTTGGCCGCGCGTTGCGCTTCGCGCATCTCGTCTAGGCGTTGGGTCGTGCAAAAACATTTGAACGCATGGCCGGCGTCCAAGAGTCGCCCCACGTGTTCGCGATAGATTTCCGAGCGCTCGCTCTGGCGATACGGACCGTGCGGACCGCCGATGTCGGGTCCCTCGTCCCAGCCCAATCCCAACCAGTGCAGCGAATCCAGGATGACCTGCTCGGATTCGCGCGTGCTGCGCAATTGGTCGGTATCCTCGATGCGCAGCAAGAACTGCCCGCCGTGCTTCTTGGCAAAGCAGTAGTTGATCAGCGCAACATAGGCAGTGCCGACGTGCGGATCGCCGGTTGGCGACGGCGCAACTCTAGTCCTAACGGTCACAGATTACTCTTACTGGCGAAAGGAATTGGATCAGCTGACGAGTTCGCGGTGTTTGCCGCATTCGCGCCGTACGAAATCGATGATCTCTTGCAAGGGCGCGCCGGGCGTAAAGATCTCTGCAACCCCGGCCTTCTTCAAGGCGATGACTTCGTCGGGCGGGATCGTTCCGCCGCCGAAAAAGACGACGTCGCCTGCGTCTTGGGCCTTGAGCTGTTCGATTCCTTC
>DATKGB010000123.1:0-2406 GCA_035544315.1 Verrucomicrobiia bacterium | reverse complement strand
GGGGTGAGCGTAGAGATAGTTGCTACGCAGCGGAATGTAAAGATAAAGGAGCAGTGGCAACGCGAGATGGGCTGCGGCGTGCGCGAGCGTCCGCATTGGAGCCTCGCGAATGCGCGGGAAGAGCAAGAACGCGAGCCCGGGGGCCATCAAGACCGCGAGACCATGCGTCGCGAGGGCGAAGCCGTATGCTAGAGCAGCGCCCAGCAACGCCCGGTCTTCGCCTGCGCGCCGCCAGCGAACGATGAGCCAAAGCGTCAGCGCGGCGAACGCGATGAGCAACGCATGGACTTCGGCCCGCGAGCCACGCGTCCACACCACAGTACCGACTCCGAAGACGATTGCAGCAAACGCCCCAAGCCACGGTTTCCCTTCCAATTCGACCACGGTCGCGTAGACGCACCACGCCGCAAGCGCCATCGCTGCGCCGCACATCACGTTTATGCGCCAGGCGACGCTGCCCAATGGGACAGCGTGGCTGACGAGCCATCCGGAAAAGATGAATGCTGGGCAGCCCGACGGGTGGGGGATGCCGAAAATGTAGGGCACCGTCTGCATCTCGGCCGTATCCCAAAACCCGACCGATTGCGGCGACGATGCGACGTAGATCGCAAATGGGATGAAAAACGCGGCGAGGGACGCCAACGAAACCTTCCGTATGGCCGCCCCACGATACCGAGTCATTTGGGTAGGAGGCGCACGATCGTCGGATCGGTCGAGACCGGTGCGATTCGAAAATCCGGATCGGTGTAAGCCTGGTTCACCAAGTAGATCGGACGCGTTCTCAGCCAGATGGGATAGAATTCTTTGTGATCGCCGGAGAAACCGATAACCACGATGCGATTGCCGAGCCGGCGTTCGACGTAGGCCGCGTAGCCGAGCGCGGTGCCGTAGGCCCAATGCGCGATCAAGATCGCGTTGTCGGGCGTGTGTTCGATGGTGTGGTCGACGAGTTGGGTCGGCCCGTTGTCACGGCGTGAATCGAAGTCGGGGACGTTCGAGCGGAAGATGCCGAGTGTGAAGGCGAGCATCAGCGCGAGGCCGAGGGCGTCGGTCAGAACGTCGCGGCGGTCGAGGTAGGCGACCGTAATGCGCGAGACGCCGACCGCCGTCAAGACCGCCGAAAGCCAGAATGCGGTCAAGAGATAGCGATCGGGATCGGCTTCGGGGTAAAGCAACCCGAACGGGATGCACGGCGTGCACGTGACGACGAGTCCGAGCGCGAGGAACCAGTTGGTGCGCACGAGCATGGCGAGCCCGAGCACCGCGAAGACCACGGCGACGAATCCGAATTCGTGAACGGCCGCCGTACCGAAACGCATCGAGACGGATTCATAGTTGACGAAGTTGAGCATTGCGCCGAAGCCGCTGCCGATGGCACTCGACTCGCCGCCCGCCATGTAATGAAGAAATGCGCCGAAGTTCGCCGGATGCTGATCGTCCCAAAATGGGCGCCCGGGCGGCAACCCGAGCGACAGCGTCGGATCGACGCGGTGTGCGTAGAGGTAGCTGCTGCGCAACGGAATGTACGCATAGAGCAGGCACGGCAAGACGACGTGGCCGGCAGCGTGCAGCAGCGTCTGAAGTCGAACCTCGCGGATGCGCGGGAAGAGGAGCAGCGTGAGTCCCGGCGCCATAAGCACGGCGAGGCCGTGCGTCGCGAGCGCAAGACCGTAGGCGAATCCGGCCGCCAACAGCGTGCGTTCCTCGCCGGTGCGGCGCCAGCGAACGACGAGCCAGACGGTCAGCGCCGCGAACGCGATCAAAAAGGAGTGGACCTCGGCCCGCGATCCGCGCGTCCAGGCGACGTCGCCGACGCCGAACAGGATCGCCGCGAACGCGCCTAGCCAGCGTTTCCCTTCCAGCTCGACGACGCTCGCATAGACGCACCACGCGGCGAGCGCCATGGCGGCGCCGCTCAGCACGTTCATCCGCCACGCTACGGTCCCGAGCGGGACGAGATGCCCGACGATCCAGCCCGCGAATACGAACGTTGGAAAACCGGTCGGATGACTGATGCCGAGGATGTAGGGCACCGTCTGCATCTCGGCCGTATCCCAAAACCCGACCGATTGCGGCGACGATGCGACGTAAATCGCAAACGGGATGAAAAACGCGACGATCGACGCGTACGGAACGTTGCGCGCCCAGACCGGCCAGGTGATCGTTCGGGACTCAGACAAGCATCGCGAAGTTAGCCTCGTGCAAGCAAACCGCCTCTCCGCGCGCGTCGTCGTCGCGGAACCTTTCTCCGAAACCGGGCTCGCGGTGCTGCGCGAGCACGGCATCGAGATCGTCTCGTGTGTCGGAAAATCGCGCGATGAATTGTGCGAGGCACTCGCGCGCGCCGACGGTTTGATCGTGCGTTCCGAGACGCGCGTCGATCGCGAGTTGCTCGCGGCCGGACCG
>DATKGB010000122.1:0-5627 GCA_035544315.1 Verrucomicrobiia bacterium | reverse complement strand
GGAAAGAGAGGGTCCCCAAACCGCTCCGTCGGGTTCACGCACCAACGTCTTTCACAACGTCGCCAACTCGTCGTACAGTTGGACCATCGCTTTGATGCCGCCGAAGAATTGCGAAAGATTGAACTTCTCGTTGGGGGAGTGGATGTGATCGTCGGGCAGACCGACGCCGACGAGCACTTGCGGCAGCTTCAGGATGCGATCGAACGACGCGACCGGGCCGATCGTTCCGCCGGTCCCGATGAACACGGGCGCCTTCCCAAACGCCGCCTGCATCGCGCGCGCGGCGGCGGCAATAGCCGGATGGTCGCGCGACGTCACGACGCCGCGCGTGTCGCCGGTTGCCTCAACATCGACGCGGACGCCGTCGGGCGCGAGGCATTTGATGTAGGCGGCAACGATGCTTTTGATGTTGGACGGATCCTGATCGCCGACTAGGCGCGCCGAAATTTTGGCTTTGGCCCAACTTGGAATGATCGTCTTGCTTCCGGGTCCTTGATAGCCGCCCCAGATGCCATTGCATTCCAGCGTCGGCCGAAACCACATTCGCTCGAGCGGCATGCGCCCGCGTTCGCCGGCAAGCGCAGCGACACCCAATCCCTTGGCTTGATCCGCTTCGTCAAACGGGAGCGCGCGCAGTTCGGCCAGCGCATCGTCGCGCAAATCGGCAACGCCGTCGTAAAATCCCGGCACCGCTACGCGACCGTCGGCATCTTTGAGCGAGGCCACGATCTGCGCCAGGGCTTCTATCGGATTGCGAACGATGCCGCCGAAATATCCCGAGTGCAGGTCGTCGGTCGGGCCGCTGACGGTCACGTCCCAATGCACCAACCCGCGAATCGAGGTCGTCAACGACGGCACGTCTTGCGAAAATATCGCCGTATCGGAAATCACCGCAACGTCGGCTTTGAAGCGATCGGCGTAACGTGCGAGCGCCGCCTCGAAGTTTGGCGAGCCGATCTCCTCTTCGCCTTCGATCACGACCTTGAGATTGATCGGCAGCGCGCCGCGCGTGCGCAGGTGAGCTTCGATGGCGGCCAAATGCATGAGCACCTGGCCCTTGTCGTCGACCGAACCGCGGCCGAAGATCTTGCCGTCGCGCACGGTGCCCTCGAACGGCGGGCTCTTCCAAAGGTCCACCGGGTCGACGGGCTGCACGTCGTAGTGCCCGTAAATCAAAACCGTCGGTTTGCCGGGTGCGTCGCACCATTGGCCATACGCCAACGGATTGCCGTCGGTTTCGAGCACGTTCGATGTCAAACCGATTGCGGCCATGCGCGCGACCAGTAGCTCGCAACAGCGTCGCACGTCGCCCCGGTGCGCCGGGTCGGCCGATATCGAGGGAATCGCAATCCAGGTCTTGAGTTCGTCGAGGTGAGCGTCGGCGTGGGTGTCGCAATATGCGGTCAGTGCGAAATCGGTCATGTTGTCTCTCTATGAGGCGAAAAATGCAGTTCCGAGTTGCAGATCGAGCGTTTGGCCGCCGCGCTCGATCTCGAACGAGTGGGGCTTTCCGTCAAAAGCACGGGCTTGGGTTTGGTAGGTTCCGTACGTCCACCAAAACTGCCCGTCGAGTTTGTCGACGATGTCGTTGGTGCGCATGCCGGCCGCGTACGCCGGACCGCCGGCACGTACGTACGCGCGCATCTGGCCGTCGATCGTCTTGAACAGCGTGTAGTAAAACGTCGGCGCGTCGCCGGCTTGGTAGGCAAGACCGTCGCGGTACAGATGATCGGCCAAGACGGGATGTGCGGCCGCCCACAAACGCATACGGTCGACGCCGGCCAGCGCCAAAGCGCGCGCATCTTGCGCCGTCGGACCGGCGGCAAACACTTGGTGATCGTGCCACTCGCCCACGCCCCAGCCGCCGCAATCCTCGAGCACGATGCCGATATCCAGATCGGTTCCCTCGATCAGGGTAAACGTCGTCGCGCGCACATCCAGATATGCCGCGTAGGCCTTGTGCGAGCAGTCCGACGCGTTGGGATCGTCGTGCGCGCGCAACGCGTGCAAGCCATCACTTCCCTCCAGCGCGGCGGCAACCGCATCGGCGCCCGCGCGCGCCCAAGGCGACCCGTCGTCGCCGACCGCAACGCGCATCGCGGCGTCGGGCGAAGCCAACATCCCGGCAACGACCGGCGCGTCGGCATAAGCCGGCGCGACGAGCGCGCCAAACGGCGTCGCGCCGAAGAACGCACGCGCGCCGACAACCGCGGCGATGCAGGCCAGCGTTGCGACGGCGACCTGATAGGGCAGCGTTCGTTTGGTGATTTCAGCGATCGGCGTTCCGGTAAAGTTTGCAACCCAGACGTTGGCAGTATTGGTGGGATCGCAAACGTTCTGGACTTGCACGACGGCCATAACGGCCGCGACCAGCACGATCGGCGGCAACGCGTGCGTCGCCAGAAGTACGGTGAAGATCGCGATGCCCACGCCGAACGGGTTGAGTGGACCGCGATAGAGTACCAGCGGGCTGAGCAAACCGAAGACCGCGACGAACGCGATCGGATGGCTCAACCAGCCGCCGCCGACTAGCGGCTGCAATGCCGCGACGAACTGCGGCTGTTTGGTCATCGCCAACAACATCCCGATGCCGACAAAGAGCAGGATCGCCGGAGCGACGTCCTCGATGCCGCGAATGCCCGCTGCGACCAGCGTTCCGATCGCGTCGCGCGGCCTAGTTGCCAGCGCGCCGTAGATCGCGGCCACGGCGAACGCCAGAATCGGGTCGAGGTGAAACGCAAAATACAGCACGATCGGCAAGATCGGCGCGATCAGCGCCCACCAGCCGACGCCGGGCCGTTCCGTCGGCGGCGCTTTGACCGCCCAGGTCGCGTAATCGCGCTCGCGCCGAATCGAGACGACCGCATAGATCACCAGCGCGGCCAGATCGATAACGGCCAAGACGATCGCGTAGCCCATTAGCTGTTGCTGCGCGACGCCGAAGAACGTCGTGTAGAACTTCCAGTTGACGATGTTAAAGATGAAGCCCAGCGCGAAAGCCATCAGAAACAGCGTCGCGGCGATCTTGCGCGGTACGCCGGTCGTCATCATGATCGGCAGGACGATCGAGCCGACCATGATAATCGCGCCCAGTCCCGAGAACGAAACGAACAACAGTGCGACCACGCCGCACAGCACTAATGCCAACGCCAACGGACGCTCGCCGCCGTACTCGGCGGCCACGTTGACGAGCGCCCGCGCGATGCCGGTGTCCATCGTGACGCGGCCCAGCAGCGCGCCGAAGATGACCGTGACGTAGACCGGCGCCAACGCGCTGGCTCCCCCTACGATCGACAGGCCGACGTCGTGCACGGGAATGCCCGCAACCAATCCCATCGCGACGGCCATCAACGGGACGGCCAGCAGCGCCGGCACGATCCGCCGGTACATCAGAGCGGCGAAGACCAGGAACACCGCCAGGATCGCCGCGCCGAGCATTACGGTCCGAACAACTGCGCGAAGGACGGCAGGGTCTTGGTCGGAACGTAGGTCTCGCGGACCGTACGATCGATCTTATCGGCATCGACGATCATCGCTTGCGACATCAGGTGATAGCGCTCCAAGTTGGAGTCCAGATGCGAGTCGCGATCTTCGTAGTTCCAGGCTTGCGCATAGAGCGGCATGAGTTCTTCGTAGTCGTCGCGCAGTTCCCAAAACCAGTATTTATCCCAATACAAGTCGCGTACCGTCGGCGAGTGCGGCTGTCCGACGTGCGCCAGCGCGTCGGCGTAGTAATCGCGCACTTCGGTCGCTACTTGGAACTTTCGCCCGATGAGATCGTATTTGCGGGCGGCTAAGAACATGACTGCCGCCGCGTTGGCGTGCAAGGGCGGACGTGCCAGGATCAGATGCCGTTCGACCGCCTCACTCTCCAAGCGAATCGTACGAAGATCGACGTTGGTCATCCGCGAATCGATCGACGCGTCGAGCGGATCGGCCCACAGCAAATAGTCGCTCGAATCGTAGCCCTTCGAGGCGGCTTCGAGGCGCGTCAGCGCGTCGCCCAGTCGCGTAATGTCGCTTCCGTACGTCGGATCGTCGACACCGAAGAACGCTAGCGGAAAATCCGCTTGAAAGCGTGCCGGATCGACGCTGGTTTTTTCCCACGCCGAGGTCGCCGCATAGAGCACCGGATACCACGTAGCCTCGAAGAGCGTTTCCCCGTCGTCGTGCCAAACGGTTTGAAATAGGCCGAGCACGTGCGAGGCCTTTCCTTGAGAAATGAAACGATTCTCGTTGGCAATCGCGGTGTCGATGTCGGGAAAGACTTCGCTCCAGTTATTGGCACCCGGCGATACCATCTGTTGGAAGCCGCCCTTAGCGATCAAGTCGATGTACGGCTGGAACGTCTTCTCGGCCCCGTAGTGCCAGTTTACAATCACGGCACTTTTGGGAATCATCGTCATGATCGAGGGATCGTTCTCGATGCCGTCGTCCCACAGCATCAAGCGCGCACCCGACGGAGCGATCAAGTCGTTCATCGCGGTGACGTGGGCGGCGTAGACCCTCGACTTGCCATTTTGTGCGACGTAGTCGGCGGTCTGTCCGCTGCCCAGGGTCGACGTCTCGTCCGAACCGATATGGAAAAACGGCGGGTTGGGAACCGCGGCCAACTCTTGACGAACGATCCGCGCCAAGTACTGCATCGAGAGCGCAACGTTGGGCGACAGCAGGAACCCGTGCGGCAGTTCGGCAGCGTCGGCGTATTCGTCGAGCTTGAGCGTGTTGTGCATATGAGCGAACGACTGCTGCTCGGGGATGAACGCAACGTGAAAGCGTTTGGCGTAGATCGCGAGAGCGTGCAACTGCGCCGGCGTGATGCCGTCCAGCGGAGCCGGCAGCGGATCGGTCGGACTTTGGAAGACGTGCTCCATGTACGGCGAGTAGCCGTTCATCTTAAAGGCCGCGATCGTGCGAATGCGCTCTTCGAAATAGCGCATTGTCGGCAACGGCCCGCGCGAGACATCGTCGGAGAGAATCCGCCAGCGCAGCGCCGGCGCATCGCTTATCTCCGTGCATGGTAGATTCCAGAAACCTGCCTTCGGCTGCGGCAATTGCGCCAGCGTCATCATCGCGTAAAACGCGCCGTCGGAATCGCTCGAAACAATCCGGATTTTGGCGTTGTCGACGTACAAGCGGTATGCTTGCGGCGCGAGGTCCGCATAATGAACGAACGTGATGGCGGGCGTCGATGAGGTTGCCAGCCGGGCGATACCTAGTGCATGCCAGCGTTCGTTGACTTCGGCGACCGCGGCGGGATCTGCGTTCGCGGCGATCGTCAACGGACGGCGCAGATCGATCCCGACTCGACAATCAATGTTGCTGTACGAGCTCGGTCCCGGCAAGACGTGAGAGGCGCCGAAAGACGCTGTCCCGGCTCGGGCACCGCCCGAACACGTTGCAACAGCAAGCGCGATGAAGAAAAGGCGGCGGAACATAGTCCCGCGGTTATCCGCCTCGCGAAGGGGTTCCCGCCCTAAGGGCGCGGCGAAGCTCCGGCCGCGACCATCGTCTTGTCGCGCCGATCCAGAGCGGCGGCAATCTGGTCGAGGTAGGCGTCCAGGCCCGAGGCGTCGATCGTCGATGCCTTGTCGGCGACTTCGACCACGGCCATATCCTCGTCCACC
>DATKGB010000121.1:0-14533 GCA_035544315.1 Verrucomicrobiia bacterium | reverse complement strand
ACCGGCGCCGACGGATACGGCCTTACCAAGCGGCCTCTCGACGCCGGCTTCCGCTGCGATCGACCGTTTAGCGGAACGTTGCTTCACCGACCTTCAGGCCGGCAAGATCGATCGCACGCAACTGACCGGCGCGGCGAATCTCGCGCTTCCTCCCGCTGCCGTCAAAAACATTTCCAAGCAACTTAGGCCGCTGAGAGCGCCAAGCTCCTTCGTTCTCAAGTATACCGGGCGTTCGGGCGACGTGGCGGAATACGTTTACCGCGTGACGTTCGACGACGGCCGTGCGGTCATGTTTGGTTTCTCATTCGACATCGCGCAAGGGAAGGTCGCGGGTTTGCATTTCGGCCCCACCAGCTAGCCTTTGCATCTTCACCTTCGTGAAGTCCCGGGCCGCAATCCCGAGGTTGCCGTTCTCGAAGCCACGTTGGGGGCATCCGACCGGCCACGGACCCTGACCTATGGCACGCGCGTCGGCGCGCTCTTGCGCGTGGATGGCATCGCGTGCGGCGCTTTCGATCGGGAACACCGTCGCGCCGAACTCGCCGCTTGTGCCGTCGATCGGACCGTCGCGCTCGAAGTCGAACGGCAAAGCCTCCCGACCAACGGGTTACCGTCGGGGCGCGGCTTTTCGTGGTGGCTGCTCAATGCAACGTCGCATCCGGCGCCGGCGATGGAAGCGACCGTCGAGCCGTGCGCGCCGGATGCTTCGAACGAGCGGCGAGCGGGCGCCGGCGGCGACCTGACGTTGTGGGGGCACTCGCACCTCGACGTTGCGTGGTTGTGGACCTACGCGCAGACGCGTCGCAAGGCGGCGCGCACCTTTGCCAACGCGCTCGCGCTGCTGGATGCTTTTCCATCGTTCGTCTTTATGCAGAGTCAGCCGCAACTCTACCGCTTCGTCCAGGAAGACGACCCCGAGCTATTTGCTCGCGTTGCGATCGCCGCCCGCGCGGGCCGGTTCGATCCCGACGTCGCTGCGATGTGGGTCGAGCCCGATTGCAATCTGCCGTCGGGTGAATCGCTGATCCGGCAGATGTTGCACGCGCACACGTATTGCGTGCGGGAATTCGACGCAGAGCCGAGCATCGCGTGGCTGCCCGACTCGTTCGGTTTTGCCAATACGCTGCCGACCCTCCTGGCGCACTGCGGCATCGAGCGGTTTGCGACGACCAAACTGCAGTGGAACGACACTACGCGGTTTCCCTTTCCTCGGTTCGTTTGGCGGGGTCCCGACGGAAGCGAGGTGATCGGCGCGCTGATCGATTCGTACGACGGCGGCTTTAGCCCGGCCCGCGCTACGGTCGCGCGCGAACGTAACGAGCCGATCGTCGCGGGATTTGGCGACGGCGGCGGCGGCGTAACGCGCGAGATGCTCGACGCCGCGCCCGCGTTGGGTCACTGGCAGCGGCCCGGGAAATGGTTTGCGGCGCTGGAAAGCCGGCGCGACACCTTGCCGCTTCATGCCGACGAGTTGTACCTGGAGTACCATCGCGGCGTCTACACGACCCACCACGACGTCAAGGCGCACAACGCTTCGCTCGAGCGGCGGCTGGCCCAAGCCGAGGAACTGGCGGCCTGGTGCGTCGCAATTCGTGCGCCCGCGGCCGCACTCGAGAATTTGAGCAACGGCCTGCGCGACGCGTGGCAGATCGTTTTGCGCAATCAGTTCCACGACGTCTTGCCGGGAACGTCGATACGTGATGTGTACGAGGACGTCGTGGGCGAGTACGCGCGCGCCAACGAGCACGTCGACCGGACGATCGCCGCGACGCGTTCGATGTTGCCACGCGCCGCGCGCCGCGGCCGCGCAGATCGCTCCTGCGCGCCCGCTCGCGACGGCGATGCGTGGCGCTTTGACAACGGCCTGATCGGCGTACGGGTGCTGGACAACGGGACGATCGTGCACTGCGCGGCAGCCGGCGGTAAGAACATCGTCGCGCAAGCCAACGCGCTGGCGCTCTATCGCGATCGGCCCGCGAAGTGGGAGGCCTGGAATGTAGATGCTGGTTACGAACGTTCGAGGCGGGCCGGAAAGCCCGGAGCGGCGAGCGTCGTTGACGATGCGCTGCAAGTTCCGTTCGATCTGGGACGTTCGGGTGCGACGATGCGAATTGGGTTGATGGACGGCGAGCCGTTCTTGCGGGTAGACCTGACGGTCGATTGGCGGGAGCGTCGCCGCTTGCTGCGCGTCGAAAATTGGTTGCCGCTTGCCGCTCCGCGCGCGACCTACGGTAGTCCACACGGCACGATCGAGCGCTCGACGCGTCGCGATACGCCGCAGGAACGTTCGAAGTTCGAGGTTCCCGGTCAACGCTTTGCCGTCGTCCGCGACGACGACGGCGCGGGACTGGCAATATTTTCGCTGGACACCTATGGTTGGAGTGCGCGAACGCTCGAGGCTGGAGGCGTACGCGTCGGCCATTCGCTGTTGCGCGGCACCACCTGGCCGGACGAGCATGCCGATCTCGGCCGACACGACCTCGCGTGGGCGTTCGTACCGCTGGCGCCGGGCGTCTCGATCGGAACGCTCGAGCGTACCTGGCAGCGCTTCGCGCACGAACCACGCGTCTTATTATTTCGCTGCAGCGACGATTCCGTGCTGGTGACGTGCTGCAAGCCCGCAGAGGACGGCGACGGCGTGATCGTACGCGTGCGCGAATGCGACGGGATCGCGCGTAGCGCCGATATTTTTTGCGGCGGCCGCATGCGTGCCGTCGAGGCGGTTGACGGTTTGGAGCGTCCGCTGTCGGGCCAGCCGCTTCCGATCCAAGGCGAAGCGTTCGTAGCAACGTTACCGGCATTCGGTTTGCGCACCTACCGGGTGCGCTTCTGACGTGCGCGATCTGCAGGCGGTGCTGTTCGATCTCGACGATACGCTGCACGACGACACGCGCGCGTACAAGAGCGCCGCGCGGCGCGTCGCGCGGGACGTCGCCGCCCGATGCGGCATCGACCCCGAAGCGCTCGAGCGTGCGTACGTCGCGCAGGCCGAAGGCTTCTGGAGCAACCTGAACGACGAGCAGTTAAAGACGAAACTGGCCGGCGTGCGCCTACGCTTGTGGAGCGCCGCGCTCCAAGCCGTCGGCGTCCGCGACGAAGAAATCGCGCAACGTTGCGCCGATGACTACAATCGGTATCGCCGCGAGTCTTTGGAGCTCTTGCCCGGTGCCGTCGAACTGCTGCGCGACTTGCGGCAGTCCGGTCGCAAGCTCGGGCTGCTGACCAACGGCTTTGCCGAAACGCACCGTGAAAAAATCGCCTTACTGCAGCTTGGAGATCGGTTTGACGGGATCTTCATCGCCGACGAGGTCGGGATGCTCAAGCCCGATCCGATGTTGTTCGCGCACGCATGCGAGCAGTTGGGCGTGGCCCCCGACGCAACCGCGATGGTTGGAGATCGTTACGAACGCGACATCCGTGGGGCCCACGCCGCGGGTCTATACACGATCTGGATGAACGTTCGCGGCGACGCCCTCCCGCCGGGCGCGCCCGCACCCGACGCGACCGTGCCCGACCTATCCGGCGTCCGCGGCGCCTTGCTCTAAGCGTATATGCCGACCGGTAACTGCGCGAGAACCTGACGTTCGATGTGCTCGTTGGCCCGATCGGTCAACCCCGGCGTCAGGAACAGATCGACGAGCGCCATGACGCCGCAAAATGCCAAGGGTAGGATGCCGATGAAGATCACAGCGGTAAAAACGCCGACGATGAAGCAGACTAGCATCGCGATCGCTAGGGAATTATAGCCGAGGTAGAATCGATGAATGCCGAGGCCGCCCAAAAGAATCAGCAGGATGTAGGCGAGCGCGACGGACTTCCGGCGCTTGTTCATCTCGCTCTCGAACAGCGCGAGCTGCTGCGACGAAAGCTGCGACTTGAGCGCGAGACTGGTCGATATCTGGTCCATGGCTACCTTTCGTAAGATTGGGGGTGCGCGATTGGTTGGCCGACCTTCGGGACCGCAAGCAGGCGTTCGCCGTCCCGAGCCCTTGAAACTGCCTGGCCGAGGCGTGGTTTAATGGACGGGTATGGCTTCCGGTCTGGATGCGATCGTCATCAAGGGCGCGCGCGAACATAACCTCAAGAACATCGATCTCGTCCTGCCGCGCAACCGCTTGATCGTGGTGACCGGTCTGTCGGGTTCGGGAAAATCTTCGCTTGCCTTCGATACGATCTATGCCGAAGGGCAGCGCCGCTACGTCGAATCGCTGTCGTCGTACGCGCGTCAGTTCCTAGGGCAGATGGAGAAACCCGACGTCGACTATATCGAGGGCTTGTCGCCGGCGATCTCCATCGACCAAAAGTCGACCTCCCGCAACCCGCGCTCGACGGTCGGAACGGTCACCGAAATTTACGATTACCTACGCTTGCTGTACGCGCGCGTCGGTACGCCTCACTGCTACAATTGCGATCGCGAGATATCGTCGCAGTCGTCCGAGCAGATCGTCGATGCGATCGCCGAACTTCGCGAAGGGTCGAAGATCGTCTTGTTGGCGCCGCTCGTGCGGGGACGTAAGGGCGAATACGCTAAGCTGTTCGAGGAGATCGCCAAAGAGGGCTTCTCGCGCGTCCGCGTCGACGGCGAAACCAAAGAGCTACGTGAGAAAATCGTTCTGGACAAGAAGCGTAAGCATACGATCGAAGTGATCGTCGATCGGCTGGTCGTCAAGCCCGACGTGCGCAAGCGTTTGACCGACTCGATCGAAACGACGCTGCGTCTCTCTAGCGGCATCGTCACCGTCATCGTCGAGGAGCCTGCAAGCAAGAGCCCTCACGAATTGACGTTCAGCGAAGCGTTTGCGTGCGTCTACTGCGGCTTGTCGTTCGAAGAACTGGCGCCACGGCTGTTCTCCTTTAATTCGCCGTACGGCGCGTGCCCGTCGTGCAGCGGTTTGGGTGAGAAGATCGAGATCGATCCCTGGAAGGTCATCCCCGATCGAAGCAAGTCGATCACGGGCGGCGCAATCGTACCGTGGAGCAAGAGCTTGGGCGGCGGCAAGTACCCGTCGATGAACCCATACTATCTCCAGCAACTCGAACGCGTGCTGCGCGGCTTCAAAGCGAAGATGTCGACGCCGATTGAAGATATGCCCGAGGACGTCCTCGATGTCGTGCTCTATGGCACCGAGAGCGAACAGAAATTCGCCTACACGTCGCGTGCGGGAAAAGTCTGGGAATACAAGTCGACGTTCGAAGGCGTCGTCAACAACTTACAGCGACGTTATACCGAAACGTCGAGCGAGTCGGTCAAAGAAGACATCGAGAAGTTCATGTCGGCCTCGACCTGCCCGACCTGCAAAGGCGCGAGGCTCAAACCCGAGGCGTTGGGGGTGACGATCGGCGGTCGCAACATCGATTCGATCACTCGTATGTCGATCGAGAACGCGGAGCGTTTCGTTCGCGAACTCGAGTTGACGCCGCGCCAAGAACAGATCGCCCATCAGATTCTCAAAGAAGTCCGCGCGCGCCTGGGCTTTCTGACAAACGTCGGCTTGAATTACCTGACGCTCTCGCGTTCGGCGACGACGCTCTCGGGCGGTGAATCCCAGCGTATTCGGCTGGCCACGCAGATCGGCTCGTCACTGGTCGGCGTCCTCTACATTTTAGACGAGCCGTCGATCGGATTGCATCAGCGCGACAACGACCGTTTGCTAGCGACGCTCAAGACGCTGCGGGATCTGGGCAACACTCTGATCGTCATCGAGCACGACGAAGATACGATGCGCGAGGCCGATACGATCGTCGATATCGGCCCGGGTGCCGGCGCCGAGGGCGGCGAGGTGTTGACCGTGGGTACCCTCGAGCAAGTCCTGGAGAACCCGCGCTCGGAGACCGGCGCGTACCTGTCGGGGCGCAAGTTTATTCCGATTCCCAAAAAGCGCCGCGAACCGCGGGCGTGGCTGGAAGTCAAGAAGGCCAACGCCAACAACCTGCAAGGGATCGACGTTCCGCTGCCGCTGGGCGTGTTCTGCTGCATTACCGGCGTGAGCGGTTCGGGCAAATCGACGCTGGTCAACGGCGTCGTGGTCAAAGCGCTCAACCAGTATCTGCACGGTCAACCGTCGAGCGGCACGTACGGATCGCTCAAGGGCGCCAAGGAACTCGACAAACTGGTCGTGATCGACCAATCCCCGATCGGACGCACGCCGCGCTCGAACCCCGCGACCTATACCGGCGTCTTCGATCATATCCGCGAACTTTTTTCGATGGTGCCCGACGCCAAAATCCGCGGGTACACGCAAGGGCGCTTCTCGTTCAACGTCAAGGGCGGCCGCTGCGAATCGTGTCAAGGCGACGGGATCATCAAGATCGAGATGCACTTCTTGCCCGACGTCTACGTGCCATGCGAGGTCTGCAAAGGCAAGCGCTATAACGCGCAGACGCTCGAAGTAAAGTACAAGAACAAGACGATCTCCGACATCTTGGAGATGCGCGTCGACGAAGCCAACGAATTGTTTTCGAACATCCCGCGCGTTCACAACAAGCTCAAGACGATCTGCGAGGTCGGCCTGGGCTACATCAAGATGGGGCAGCCCGCCACGACCTTGTCGGGCGGCGAAGCGCAACGCGTGAAATTGGCGACCGAGCTGTCGCGCCGTTCGACCGGACGAACGTTTTACGTTCTCGACGAGCCGACCACCGGTTTACATTTTGCCGACATCCACAAGCTGCTCGACGTGCTGCAGCGACTGGTCGAGATGGGAAACACCGTCTTGGTAATCGAGCACAATCTCGATGTGATCAAGACGGCCGATTACATCGTGGACCTGGGTCCCGAAGGCGGCGATCGCGGCGGCACGGTGGTCGCGGTGGGAACGCCCGAAGCCGTCGCCAAGAATCCGAAATCGTATACCGGCCATTACCTCAAACCGGTCTTGAAGGATCAGCGGGCGGTCGGCCACCATCCCGTCGACGCCGCCAAACTGGCGCGCCTGGAACGCGAAAACCTCGACGTTCTCGACGACCTTGCAAAGAGCGAGCGCGTTGCCGTAGAAGCCTAGCAATAATGGCCAAACTTTCGGTGGCGATGCTCGTCTGCGGCGATTTGCTCGCGTCGCGCGATTTCTATCGCGACGTGATCGGCCTACGCGTCAAGCGCGATGCCGCGCCGGACCGGGTCGAATTCGAACTGGGCGGGGGCACGGCGCTGGTCTTGCATCCCAAATCCAAACTGTTGGCCGTGCGGCCCGGATCGCTGCAATTGGGCTTTTCCGTCGAAAGCGTCGATTCGTTCGTGGCGGATTGCGCCCAGATGAACGTACCGATCTTTCAGGATCCCTACGAGGAGTCGTGGGGACGCGTCGCGGTGATCGGCGATCCCGACGGCTATCCCATCCAAGTGTCGTCTCCGCGCAAGCGTTCCTGAATTGTCATGACGGCTAAGGCCCGCGTTGCCGAACTGCGCGCTCGTCTTCTCGAAGCGAACCAGCGCTACTACGTTCGAGACGATCCGGCAATTACCGACGCGGAATACGACGGGCTGCTGCGCGAACTGCGCGATCTCGAGGCGCTTCATCCCGACCTACGCACCGAAGATTCGCCGACGCAGCGCATCGGCGCACCTGCGTCACAACGCTTTGCCCCATATCGCCACGCCAGCCAAATGCTCAGTTTGGGCAATGCCTTCGGTGCCGACGAACTGCGCGCGTTCGACGATCGCGTGCGCAAGCTCGCGGGCGCTCCGGCCGCTTACGTCTGCGAACTGAAGATCGACGGCTTGGCGATCGCGCTGGACTATCGTGGGGGCCGTTTCGAGCGCGGCGGAACGCGCGGCGACGGTCGCACGGGCGAAGACGTCACGCCAAACCTTCAGGCGGTGGGCGATATCCCGACGCGCGTATCGCACGGCCCCGCCTTCGTTGAAGTGCGAGGCGAAGTATATCTCAAGAAATCCGACTTCGAAGCGCTCAACGCCGCTCGCGAGCGCGACGAGCTGCCGGTCTTTGCCAACCCGCGCAACGCGGCCTCGGGCGGCGTCCGCCAGCTCGATCCGAAGATGACCGCCCAACGACGGCTTTCATTCTTTGCCTACGCGATCGCGTCGATCGAAGGCACGCGCGGGCAGCCACGGACGCAGTGGGAAGTTTTAGGGCGGTTGCGCGATTTCGGTTTTGCGGTCAACGAACACGTCGCGCAGGCGGCGACGATCGACCGGGTGATCGAGTATTGCGAACGCTGGGAAGGCCTGCGCGATAGCTTGGATTACGAGATCGACGGCGTGGTCGTTAAGGTCGACGACTTGGCCGTTCAAGAGCGGCTGGGCAGCGTCGCGCGCGATCCGCGGTGGGCGATCGCCTACAAATTCAAGCCGCGCGAAGCGCGCACGCGCTTGCGCAACATCGTGGTGACCGTCGGGCGCACCGGAACGCTCAACCCCGGCGCGGAGCTCGAACCGGTGCAAATCGGCGGCGTCACGGTTCGCAACGCGACCTTGCACAATGCCGAGTACATTCGCGCCAATGACATTCGCGTCGGCGACATGGTGCTGGTGACTCGCGCCGGCGACGTTATTCCCCGGGTCGTCGGGCCGATCGCCGGCGAGCGCACCGGCAAAGAAAAGGTCTTCGCGATGCCCGATATTTGCCCGGTCTGCAAATCGGCGGTGGATCATCCGCCCGGCGAGGCGATGTCGCGCTGCACGAACGCATCGTGTCCGGCGCAAGTGTACGAACGCGTGCGCCATTTCGCGACGCGTGGAGCGATGGATATCGAGGGCTTGGGCGACGTCATGGCCGAGCAGTTGACCGATTTGGGGTTAGTACGCGACATCGCGGATATTTACGCACTCGATGCAGCGGCGCTTCGCACCGTACCGCGCACCGGCGAGAAGTCGATCGCCAATCTTCTGGCGTCGATCGAACACTCCAAACGACGCGGCTTGGCCCGTGTAGTGGCCGCCCTGAACATTCGCTTCGTCGGCGAACAGACCGCGCAGATCCTCGCCGGCGATTTCGGAACGATCGACGCCCTCGAAGAAGCCGATGCCGACCGGTTGCAGCGCAGCGAAGGCATCGGCCCGGAAGTAGCCGGCAGCGTCCGGCTGTTCTTCGATCAAGTTGCCAATCGCGCGATGATCGAACGCCTGCGCGGTTACGGCGTCGATATGACCGCACCCAAGCGCGAGCGCGCGCCGGAGGGCCCATTGACGGGCAAAACCCTGGTATTGACCGGAACGCTGACAACCCTCACGCGCGAAGATGCAACCGCGCTCATCGAAGCCGCCGGCGGAAAAGTCACCGGCTCGGTCAGCAAGAAAACCGACTACGTCGTCGCCGGAGACGCCGCCGGCAGCAAACTCACCAAAGCCCAAGCGCTCGGCATTGAAATTCTCGACGAAAACGGGCTCCGCGCGCTCGTCATGACACAAGGCGGAGAAGACAGGCTATGGAAAAACTTCGTAGAGTGACGGCGTACCGCTTGACGGAAGCGCGTCGGCTAGCGCGTCGGGGATGTCGCCGGCGATGACGCCGATGCGTCTTTGCGTGGCCAAGAATCTGGCGGTAAGGCCATGCCAATAAGCTGCGGCGCGCGCGGCGTCCACCGGCGCGAGACCTTGCGACAGCAGCGTCGCGATCATGCCGGTGAGCACGTCGCCCGTGCCGGCCGTGGCCAGCACGTTGCTGCCGGTAGTGTTGATGTGCATCGTCGTGCCATCGTAGATCAGCGTATCGCGACCTTTGAGCAGCGTGGTGACGCCGGTGCGTTCGACGAACTCGCGTAGACGCGGTACGCGTTCGCCCGGCGCGATCGAACCTTTGCCGGAAAGCCGCGCGAACTCACCGGCGTGCGGGGTCAGGACGACCTGCTTGCCGCGCACGATGTCGAGATGTTTGGCCAGATGAAACAACGCACTAGCATCGACGACGCAAGGCAGATTGGTTCGCGACAGCAGTCCGCGGACGATCTCGCCCGTACGGGTATCCAAACCTAAACCCGGACCGATGGCAATACTGCCATTGCGACTCGCGAGGTCGCGGAGTTGTTCGATGGCTTCGTCCACGGTGCCGGTATCGTTGATCGCAACCACGACCTGTTCGACCAAATGCGCGCGCAGAATGTGCGCCGCGCGCGGCGAGGTTGCCACCGTCACGTATCCCGCGCCCGCACGTGCCGCTCCGCGCGCGCATAGCACGGCGGCGCCGGGAAATTGTGACGAACCGGCGACGACCAGCGGCGCGCCCGAACTGCGTTTGTCGGCACTTGGCGAGCGCAACGGCAACAGCGCGAGCAGTTCCGCGTCGTCTACCGCGGCAAACGTGCGCGGCTGGGAAGTGAGAATATTTCGAGCGATCCCGATGTCGGCAAACCACAGCGCGCCGACGAAATCCCGAGCGGGCTCGATCAGCAGGCCGGGCTTGAGCGCGCCCAGCGTGATCGTTTCGTTGGCGCGCACGACGAGTTCGCCATACGCGCCCGTCAACGCGTCGATGCCGCTGGGTACGTCGATGGCTAACACGCGGCGAACGCGTGCGTCGAGTACGGCGACCGCCGGTGCGAACGCCGCGCCCAACGGTAAGCGCGCGCCCGTGCCGACCAGCGCGTCGATGGTCAGCGCGGCACCGGCGACGGCGTCTTGGGCCTGTTCGACCGACTGCGGAAACGCGCGTACCTGAACGCCGGTGGCAAGGGCGCGACCTTCGGCTGCGCGGCGCGCGTCGGACTTGTCCTGCATCGGCAGGGCACAGACGATGCGCTCGTAGATACCGTCGAGTTCGGCGAATGCGGCAAATGCGTCGCCGCCATTGTTGCCCGAACCGGCGAACGCGACGACGCGCCCGGCCTGGGGTACCAAGGCGCGGATCCGTTCGGCGATCTGCTTTCCGGCTTCGCGCATCAACGTGGACGCCCCGACGCGTTCGCAAGCGGCCGCGTCGGCCTCGCGCATCTGGTCGGGCGTGAGGACGAAGCTCATCCTTCGAGTACGACCACGGCGGCGGCGGTGCGTTCCGTATGCGTGATCGTCAAGTGAATCGAGGTAACGCCGCGCGCGGCGATCAAGCGTTCGGCTTCTCCGTAGAGCGCGATCGTCGGGCGCCCGGAGCGTTCGTGGACGACGCCGATGCTACGCCACGGAATGGCGTGGCCGAAGGCCTTGCGCGTCGCCTCCTTGGCCGCGAAGAACCCGGCCAGGCGTTCGTCCCAATTGCGTTTGCGCAGGGCATAGGCCATCTCGTATTCGGTATAGATTTTCCGAGCGAACCACTCGCGCTGCCGCTCGTCGAAGCGATACCGCTCAACTTCGGCAAGGTCGAGCCCCAGACCCAAGATCATACATTGGCCGTTCGAAGGAGCCGACAAGTTTTCCGTTTGCCGGCGGAGAAGTATCGGGCCCGAGATGGAGTCAAGTATCCGCATCGTTCCGATCAATGCCGTCGATGGCGCTTTCCTGGATCGCTTGGCGCTCTGTCTTGAGGAGCGCTTTCTGTATCCCGCGCGTGTCGAGCGGGCCCTGGCCGTTCCACGTAGCGCGCTCAACAGCACTCGCGTTCAGCTGTTCCTCTCGACCCTCACCTCCAAGGTGTTGCGCGCCTTTCCCGAAGACGGCGGCCTGCTGTTGGCCGTGACCGAGTTCGACCTCTACAAGACCTCGCACCGCTTCATTTTCGGGGACGCCGACGAGCAACAAGGGATCGCGGCGATCTCCCTGCACCGTTTGCGAGCAGAGTTTTACGGCGAGACGCCCGACGAAAACGCGCTGTTCCAGCGGGCGCTCAAAGAGGCCGTTCACGAGCTGGGGCACGCTCTGGGCCTCAAACATTGTTACAACGCGCGCTGCGCCATGTACCATGCGAACTCGATTTTCGAGACCGACAACAAGATGCCGCATTTTTGCGAAGTCTGCGACAAGCGCATCAGCCGAGCCCACAACTAGCCGCGCAGCGCGCGCGCGTCGGCGAGCGCGACCGTTTCGCGCCGGCCGTCGCGCTGGACGGTCAACGCGCCGCCGTCGTCTAGACCGATTGCGGTCGCCTCGAACGCATCGATCTGACCGTCGCGCAAGATGCGATAACGCGCGCCCGGCACTCCGGCCGCGCGTTCCCATCGGTGCGCGACGCGGCTGGGATCGCGCAGTTCTTTCAACGTCCGATCGAACGTTTGAAGGATACGACCCAAAAGTTCGGCGCGGTCGACCGGGACGATATCGTCGCAGAACGCCGGCGGCGGCACGATCGAGTCGGCGCCTGGCCAGCGTTTAACGTTGATGCCGACCCCGCACCCGACCCACGCGCGTTCTCCGGCAATGCGCGAGACGCACAAGATACCGCAGATCTTGTTACCGCCGGCGAGCAGGTCGTTGGGCCAATGCAGCTGCGTTTGAATGCCGCTTTCCCCAAGCGCGGAGCCGACGGCCAAGGCCGTCCAAAACGGAACGATCCAGAGGTCGGCCGCCGGCAGTTCACCGGGCAAGATGGACGTGAAGAGCAACGCGGTCCCCGGTCCTGCGATCCACGAGCGGCCCTTGCGCCCCGCCCCGCGCTGCTGATAATCCGCGACGATCGTTAAACCGGCGGCCGCCGGTTCGCCCAGCAGGGCTGCCGCGTCCTCATTGGTACTGCCGGTATCGCGATCGTAGCGAATGGCCGAGAAGGCGGTTCCCGCGAGCGCGCGCTCGATTCGGGCGAAGTCGTCGTTCATCCTACCGTCGCGTTCGCGCGGGCCGAGAGGCCTTCCCCGCCGGGGAGTGGTATTCGGCCCTGCTATGAGTATCGAACGGACCCTGATCCTGTGCAAACCCGACGCCGTCTCGCGCAATCTCAGCGGAGCGATCGTCGCGCGCTTCGAGCGCCGCGGCTATCTGATCGTCGCCATGAAACTGATGCAGCTCGACGGCGAAAAAGCGCGCAAGCATTACGCCGAGCACGATGGCAAGCCGTTCTTCGCCGGACTGGTCGATTTCATCACCTCGGGTCCGCTCGTCGCGATGTGCGTGGAAGGCGAGAACGCCATCGAAGGCTGTCGCCAGTTGATGGGAGCGACCAATCCGCTCAGCGCCGCGCCCGGCTCGATCCGCGCCGATTACGCTCAAGCGATCGGACGCAACTTGGTGCATGGCAGCGATTCGAAAGCCAGTGCCGAGCGCGAACTTGCGATTTTCTTCCGCGACAACGACTACGTATCGCGCAGGCACGACCTCGAACGCTGGGTTCACGAGAAGTAGGATGTCGCTGGAATCATTGCGCGGCGGGGGCCGGCCGCTGATCGAAGGCGTACAGGCCCGTGAGGCCTTGGACTCGCGCGGTAATCCAACCATCGCGGTAACCGTAGCCACGAGCTTCGGTGCGGTGGAAGAAGCGATGGTTCCGTCGGGAGCTTCCACCGGCGCGAACGAAGCGGTCGAATTGCGCGACGGCGATGCAACGCGCTACAACGGCAAAGGCGTTCGCAAGGCCGTGCTCGCGGTAAACGACGTGCTCGGCCCCGCGCTCGAAGGCCTGGATGCGACCGATCAGCGCGCGCTGGATGGCCTGTTAGTCGACATGGACGGCACCGACAATAAAGCCAATCTCGGGGCCAACGCAATTCTGGGCGTGTCGCTCGCGATCGCGCGCGCCGCGGCCGCCAGCGTGAACCTGCCGCTCTATCGCTATCTGGGTGGACCGTCTGCAGCGACGCTTCCGGTGCCGCAGATGAACGTCATCAACGGCGGCAAGCATGCCTCGGGTGCCCTGCAATTTCAAGAGTGCATGATCGTGCCGATCGGCGCGCCGAACTTTGCCGAAGCCGTGCGTTATGGTGCCGAAGTTTTTCACGCGCTCGGCAAGCTGCTTCACGACAAGAAACTCCCCACGCAAGTCGGCGACGAGGGCGGCTACGCGCCGCCGCTAGATTCGATTGAGGAAGCGCTGGACTTGTTAGTCAAGGCCATCGAGAAGGCCGGCTACAAACCCGGTTCGCAGGTCGCGATCGCGCTCGATCCGGCTTCGAGCGAGTTCTATAAAGACGGCAAATATTTTGCGCGCGATACCCAACACGCGATCTCCTCGGACGACATGGTGGCGCTCTACGCGCAATTGTGTTCGGCCTATCCGATCGTATCGATCGAAGACGGCTTGGCGCAAGACGATTGGAGCGGGTGGGCGAAGCTGACGCAGGCGCTGGGCAACAAGGTCCAACTCGTCGGCGACGACATCTTCGTCACCAACGTGAAATTCCTAGAGCGCGGCATCCGCGAGGGCGTCGGAAACTCGATCCTCATCAAAGTCAATCAGATCGGCACGCTGACCGAGACGCTCGATACGGTCGAGCTGGCGCACAAGGCCGGCTACACGACCGTCATCTCGCATCGCTCCGGAGAAACCGAAGACACGAGCATCGCCGACATCGCCGTCGCCACCGGCTCGGGTCAGATCAAGACCGGCTCGCTCTCGCGCAGCGACCGAGTTGCCAAGTACAATCGTCTCATGGCGATCGAAGAACAGCTCGGTCAAGCCGCCCGCTACCCCGGCCCCAGTGCGGTTAGGCGCTGACGTTTTTCCCCTGTCAGCCTGAGCTTGTCGCAGGGCTGTTGGCTGGTTTCTTCCTCTTTCTCCCC
>DATKGB010000120.1:0-5443 GCA_035544315.1 Verrucomicrobiia bacterium | reverse complement strand
GGGAGAAGGAAGCCCCAACGCGAGCAGCGCGGTGACCAGCGATTTGCCGACGCCGCCTTTGCCCGACATGATCGGGACGACGCGCGCGATCTTGGCGCGACCGGCGAACGCTCCGGGCGCCCGGCGCACCGGTGCGCGGTCTTCGTTGGGGATCAGCGGAACGAATCCGGAGAGCCGCGCTTGACCTAGCGCCGCGACGATCGGTTCGACGCGCAGGCCGTGCGCGGCCGCACCTTGTGCGATCGTTTCGTATTTGCTGACGCCGCAACCCGAACAGCCCAGCCCGAACTGCGTGAGCACCTCGGCGGCGATGGGAAGGCCCGCGACCAACTCCTTGATGTTGCTCTGCGGGGAAATCTCGATTTCGATATGCGGCATCTTTGCGGCCCATTATACGGCAAGTGCGCTAATTTGACGTGCGACGCAAGGCGCAGGGCCGTTTTGAGCGCCTCTGGAACGTGCGTTTCTCCATGATGACGATCGCTTCGGAAGACGCTTCGCTCACCCCTCAGCGCGCCGCCTCGGTTTTGGCCGGCGGGTGCGATTCGCCCGTGCGTTCGGGTTGGTCGGTCGGAGGCGCGCCATTCATCCAAAGCGATGCGCGCGGCGCGTATGCCTTCGACCAGAACGGCGAGCGCTACGTCGACTACATCATGGCCTACGGCCCGCTGCTGTTCGGTCACACCCATTCGGCGCTCACCTCGAACTTGGACGAACTGGCATCCCACGGATTGGTCTGGGGCAGTACGCATCCGCAAGAAATTCGGCTGGGGGAGCGCATCCGCTGGTATCTCCCCGCCGTGGAGCGCCTGCGTTTCGTCACGACCGGCACCGAAGCGGTGATGAGCGCGGTGCGCGTCGCGCGCGCGTTCACGCGCCGCAACCTGATCCTCAAATTCGCCGGCAACTATCACGGGCACTTCGATCTGGCACTCCTGGATGCTGGGGCGTCGGCGCACACCAGCGATGCGGCCGGCGGCGGCATTCCCGACGGTGTGATGCGCGACGTTGCGGTTGCGCGCTACAACGATTTGGAATCGGTCGATGCGCTGCTGCGTGGACGCGAGCACGAATTGGCGGCGATCCTGGTCGAACCGATCGTCGCCAATATGGGCTACGTGACCCCCGTCGTCGGGTTCTTGCAAGGCTTGCGCGAGCGAGCGACGCGCTATGGTGCGCTGCTGATCTTCGACGAAGTGATCACTTGGCTTCGTTTCGGATTGCGCGGCGCGCAAGCGCGCGTCGACGTGGTTCCCGACATGACGGCGTTGGGCAAGATCATGGGCGGCGGTTTCCCGATCGCCTGTTTTGGCGGACGGGAAGACGTGATGGCGGTGCTCGCGCCCAACGGCGCCGCGTTTACCGGCGGCACGCACGGCGGGAACCCGTTCTGCGTCGGCATGGTACATCGCGTCCTGGATCTGCTCGAGGCGCATCCGGAATATTACCCGGAGATGGACGCGCTGGCCAAGCGGCTAGCCGACGGCATAGCGGCGATCTTCGCGCAGCGCGATCTGCCGATTGCCGTCGTGCAGCACGAATCGATCGTCGATTTCAACTTTCGGGCCGGGCCGCCCAACCGGGACTACGACGACGCGCGCGCCGCCGACGGGTCGGCCTACGCGCGGTACTACCACGCCATGCGCGTTCGCAAGATCCTCTTGCCACCGTCGCAAAACGAAGTGATGTTCGTTTCAACGGCCCACACTCAAGCCGACATCGACCAAACGCTCGACGCGATTGGAAGCGCATTGGACGAGTGTCTATGAGTGCGCGTGCAAACTTTATGGATCGGCCGTTGCGGGCAGCGATTTTAGCGGCGGCCGATAGCGCAACGGTGCGGCGCATCGTCAGCCGCTACGGCATGCGTTTGGGCGCCAGGCGATTTGTCGCCGGCGAAACCGCGCAAGAGTTTCTGGCGGCAGCCAAAGAAGCCAACGCGCGCGGCTTCGCGG
Organism: Verrucomicrobiia bacterium; assembly: GCA_035544315.1. Lineage (GTDB taxonomy): Bacteria > Vulcanimicrobiota > Vulcanimicrobiia > Vulcanimicrobiales > Vulcanimicrobiaceae > JALYSX01. The sequence continues at coordinate 3,488 of DATKGB010000120.1, read as the reverse complement.
TGGCGTGCGGCATTCTGGGCGAGGGCGTGGCCGATCGCGCCGAAGCGATTGCCGCCGCCGATCGCTATTGCGAACTGCTGGCTGCGTTCTCGCACGAAGGCATCGACGCGAACGTCGCCTTTAAGCTGACGCACGTCGGCCTGGATATCGATCCCGAATTGGCTTTCGAAAATGCCGCCCGCATCGCGCAGACGGCCCGCGAAACCGGCAACACGATACGCTTGGACATGGAGCAGTCGCGCTATGTCGACGCGACGTTGGCGATCTACCGACGGCTGCGCGAGCGTTTCTCGTGCGTGGGCTTCGTCCTGCAATCGTGCCTGTTTCGCAGCCCGCAGGATTTGAACGCGATGCTAGCACTCGCGCCCAACGTGCGGATCGTCAAGGGTGCGTACTTAGAACCGCCCGATATCGCGTACGCGAAAAAACACGACGTCGATGAGAATTACGTGCGACTTGTAGAAGCGGCACTCGCGCACGACGGTTACACCGCGATCGCGACCCACGACGAGAAAATCGTCGAACGCGTCGGGCGGTTTGCAACGCAGCACGGCTTGCCCCTCCGCGGGCGATTCGAGTTCCAGATGCTTCACGGCATCTCGGCGCCGCTTGCGCGCCGCCTGGTCGAGCGCGGCTACCGCGTGCGAGTGGCGATCCCGTTTGGCGATTACTGGTTTCCGTACCTGATGCGCCGGCTGGCCGAACGGCCGGCCAATCTGGCGTTCTTTTTTAAAGGCGCGTTGGCGCGGCGATGACCGCAACCGTCAAGCCCGCCGGCATTTGGGCGGCGGTCCTAACGCCGGTCGACTGCAACTTGCAACCCGACGCGGACCGAGCCGTCGCCTACTATCGCGATCTGTTGCGCGACGGTTGCGATGGTATCGCGATGCTGGGAACGACCGGCGAAGCGATGTCGCTGGGCGCCGACCAGCGTATGGCGTTCATGGAGGCCGTCGCGGGGCGCGGCTTGCCGTTGGAGCGGACGATCGTGGGAACCGGCGCGGCCTGCCTCGACGACGCCGCTGCGCTGACGCGCGCCGCGTTCGAGTTGGGATTTGCTGCGGCGCTGGTCATGCCGCCGTTTTTCTACCGCGATGCGACCGACGATGGAATCGTGCGATTTTTTGACGAGCTGTTCGCGCGAACGCCACCGCCAGACGGCGGAGTCATCCTCTATCATTTCCCGCGCATGAGCGGGATCGCGTTTCACGCCGATGTGGTCGATCGTCTGATCGATGAGTTTCCCGGGGCGATCGTCGGCATGAAGGACAGCGCGAACGATCCGGCGCTGCGATCCGAAGTCTTGGCACGCCATCCGGACTTGGCCGTCTTTCCAGGTTCGGAATCGCACTTGCTCGACGCCAAAGCTGCGGGCGCGGCGGGATGCATCTCCGGCAGCGTCTGCTTATGGCCGCGACTCGCGCGCGAGGTCTTTACGGGCGAAGACCAGGCGCTGGCGCAGCGCTTGAGCGAGCGCCGCGCGGCGCTCGACGGCCTTCCGCTGATCGCGGCGGTCCGCTACCTGACGGCGCGCGCGCGCAACGACCAATCGTGGGCCCTTCCGCTGCCGCCGTTACTGCCGCTGGACGAAGAACGAGGAGCGGCTCTATTTCGTGCGGACGGCGATGGGATAAACGGCGGGGCTGCGTAGGCCGTTGGCGTCGATCGAGCGGACGCCGAAGATGAAGTCGTCCTTGCTGATAGGGACGGTTGCGGTTGTGACGTCACCGACGTTGCGGCCGTACTGCCACTGCGACACGTCGGTCGCGCGCCACACGATTTCGTAGGATGCGGCGTCGGCCGCCGACGTCCATCGCAACGTCGTCGCGTAGCCCAGATGCGCCAGCACCATCTGCACGGCGCCGGGCGGCGCCGGCCCGAGCGCAAGGGTGGCCAAAGCCGCGACGTTCGCGCGCGTCACTTGGGCGAGATAGTCGAAATCAATATATTGCAACAGATCGCCGTACTGTATGCCGTTTTCGACGCGTACGTTTTGATGCTGGTGGGTGAAGTTTTCGTGCGCTTCGACGAACCGTACCGCTGGAAATCCCGCGGCTTGGAACGACTCCTGATCGCCGCCGCGCAGAAAGCGGTCCGCACGGAAGATCTGACGGATGTGAAAGTCGGGCAGGTATGCCGGTACGGTTTCACCGACGAAGCGGGCCAGCTCGCGCGACGACGAATCGTTCTCGGATCCGACCGCGTTGACTCCTGCGACGCTCGCATCGTCGGGTAAACCTTCGCTGAACAAACGCATGACATCGGGCTCGTGCTGACCGTCGCCGCCGGTCGAGTTGCCGATCACATCGTTGTTGAGATCGGCCAGCACCGGCGCGTTGGCGGCACGCAGTTCCTTGGCCAGGTGATCCGAACCCCACAACGCGAGTTCTTCGCCATCGAAGCAGACGAATTCGATCGTCCCGCGAAAATGCGTCGACGTCATGACGCGGGCGGCTTCGAGCACTGCCGAGACCCCCGATCCGTTATCGTCGGCGCCCGGCGCGATGCCGGTGCCGTCGGTGCAGTCGCCGTGGCAATCGTCGTAGTGCGAAGACATGATGTAGATGCGCCCGGGTTCGTCGCCTTGCAACGTGGCGACGACGCTCGATTCGGTCACGGCGCGCTTCGTGCGCGCGAGTTTGTCTTGCAGGTAGGTATCCAGCGCGACGTGCAGGCGGCCGCCGCTCCGCGCGGCGATCGCTTGAAACTGCGCCACGATCCAGTCGCGCGCGCCGAAGACGCCGTGGGTCGGCGTCGACGCGGTCTCCGAGAAATCGTTGCGGCTGCCGAAATTCACCAGCGCGGTATCGTCGGCGCGTAGGTCGTCGGCCGAAATTCCCGCGATCATGGTGGCGATTCGCGAATCGGCCGCAGCGGCAGGCATGGCATTGCGATCGTCCGCCGCGCGAGCGCCGGTCGAGCAGACGAGCAGCCCGGCGGCGAGAAGGGCAAGCGAACGGCGGTGAGCGTTCATGCCCTACCGATTCACGATGCTTTGGGCGATTCCTTAGATTGGCGGCGCAAATAGCGTCCGAGCAGGACGGCCGTGCCTTCTCCGAGGGTGCTTTGAAGCGAAAAGATATCGGTAAAGCCTTGCATGATCGAGAGACCTCGCCCGCGCTCGATCAGGCCCAACGGAGGGGCCGCGCGGCCGCCGTATTCAAAACCCCGACCCGTGTCGGTGACGACCGCAACGATCTTCTCATCGTCGACACTGCAACGCACTTCGATGGACGTCATGGAATGCGAATGTTCTATGGCGTTGGCCACCGCTTCGCCGACGGCAAACATGAAGTCCGCCAGGACCGCCGCCGCGACGCCGCGGTGCTGCGCATAGGCGAGCAACCGCTCGCGCACGTGCCTGCTCGAGGCCGGATTTGGAGGAATGCGAACGTGTAGCCCGACGAGGTCGGAGTCCTCACGCCCCAAGTCGAAGAGGTCGGACATAATGGTTATTCAGGTGCATTTTTCCGCATTCGCCCCGGCTC
>DATKGB010000119.1:0-2620 GCA_035544315.1 Verrucomicrobiia bacterium | reverse complement strand
GGTTGGGCGTACGGCAAGGGCGCCGCGGCTCTCTACATTCCGGCTTATGGCACGATCGGCTTCATCATCGGCTACTTCTTCCTACCCTCCGTCTGGCGAATCGCCAAAGAGCGCGGATTGCTGACCTCGGCAGACTTTTTCACCGACCGTTACGGCAGCAAAGCTTTGGGCGGCGGCGTCGCAATCTTGCAGTTTGTGATGGTCGTGCCGTACGTCTGTTTGCAACTCGCCGGATTGCAGAAGATTCTTTCGGTTGCCGCGTACGGTACATTCGCGAACGAGGAGATGACCGTGATCGTCGCGTTCGCGCTGATCGCGCTGTTCGTGCTGACCACCGGGTTGCGCGGCGCCGCCTGGGCCAGCTTGGTCAAAGATGCGCTGGTGTTGGCGGCGGTCATCTTCGCGGGCGTCGTCATCCCGCTTCAGTTCTTCGGGTCGCCCACGATCATGTTCGACCAACTGCTCAAGGCCCACCCACTGTGGACCACGCTACAAAGCGGTACGCCGTACAACACGGCGTGGTTTATCTCTACGGTTCTCCTCACGTCGATCGGTTTTTACATGGGGCCGCATTCTATGGCGGCGACGTACAGCGCGAAAAACGAAAACGCGCTGCGACGCAATGCGATCTTCTTGCCACTATATCAAATCGTTCTCTTGATGGTCTTCTTCGCCGGTTTCTCGGCACTGCTGATCGTACCCGGCCTCAAAGACGTTGACGTGTCGTTTCTGACCGTCGTCGTGCGCTATTATCCGCCATGGATGATGGGTTTCGTCGGCGCGGCCGGCGCCCTGGCTGCGTTGGTGCCGGCCAGCGCTTTGCTGTTGGCATCGGCCAGTGTCATGACCAAGAACGTGCTGGGGGATTGGTTCGGCATCGCAACCAAAGATCGTGCGCGCGTCTTTGCGACCCGCATATGCGTCTTGGTCGTCGCCGGAATGGCGCTCTTGATGTGGACGCAGACCAAGAGCACGACGCTGGGCGAACTCCTGCTGTTGTACTACAACGGCATCACCCAGTTCATGCCCGGTTTCGTCTTCGCATTAGTGTGGAAGCGGGTCAATGCCTGGGCGGTCGGCGCGGGCATCGTGGCAAGCGTCACGCTAGCGGTCACGCTTGCTGCCCGCGGTGACTATCCGTGGGGACTCAATCCCGGCTTGGTCGCACTTCTTCTCAACGTCGCCATCGTCGTCGCGATCACGCTGCTGACCCCGCGACGCGCAGGCGCCCAGACCTCGTCGCCTACGCCGGTTTAGCCCGCGGGCGCGTCGTGCGGTCGACGATGTGATCGAAAAAATAGAGCGGACCGATCAGGAGATAGGTCAAGTTCTCGAGGAATTTCGGTTTGTTGCCTTCGTAGCGATGGCCGATAAGTTGAAAGATCCAGCCTAGCACGAACGCGGCGACGTCGGCTTGCCACGGTAATCGCACCGCGACGACGTACAAGATCGCAAACGCAGCCAGCGAAATCAGCGCGCCGCGAACCGTGAGGGTCGCGTAGTAAATCAGCACAAGGACTGCAACGGGAATCGCCAGATCGATTGGATCAAGCTTGATCAACGAAAACAGCCCCAGGACGCCCAGCACGATTAAGGGGATGCCGACGGCGTGACATGCGCGATTGCGCCGATCGGTGTGATACGAGGCGTATTCGGTAAATAGCTCGGTTTTGGTCACTATCGGTCCTCCGCGTGCTTCGACAAACTCAGCATGACACGTGATGCTTCGCCAAACTCAGCACGACACATGGTAGTTCGGCAGCCCTGCGACAGGCTCAGGGTGGCACAGCGGCATGTGGTGCCGGGGGCTCAGGGCGATTCCGTCGAATCGGAGGCAAATGTCAACGACGCTTGAAGTGCCCCAGGCGCTAGTCGAACAGGTTGTAGCGACTCGCCGCGATCTGCACGTTCATCCCGAACTTGGGTTTGAAGAGTTTCGCACGGCCGAGATGGTCGCCGGGCGTCTGCGCGGCCTGGGTTACGAGGTGCATACCAAAATCGGCGGCACCGGCGTGGTCGGCGTGCTCGAGGGTTCCAAGGCGGGGCGCACGGTCATGTTGCGCGCGGATATGGACGGACTGCCGCTGCTCGAGGAGACCACACACGACTATCGATCGTCGACGCCCGGCAAGATGCACGCCTGCGGCCACGACGGACACGTCGCCATTCTGCTCGGCGCAGCGGCGCTGATCGCCGATCGCCGCGACGAACTCGCGGGCACGATCTGTCTCCTCTTTCAGCCCGCCGAGGAAGGGCAAGGCGGTGCCAAGGCGATGATCGAGGACGGCGTCATCGATCGCTTCGGCATCGAACGTGCCTACGGCCTACATCTTTCGTCGAAATATCCAACCGGCGTATTGGGTTTTCGCGAAGGCCCGATGTACGCATCGAGCGATTCGATCGAAATCGAGATTTTGGGGCGCGGCGGACATGGCGCGGCGCCGCACGACACGATCGACCCGATCTACACGGCCGGCTCGTTCATCACGTCGGTGCAGCAGATCGTTTCGCGCCAGATCGACCCACTCGAACCGGCCGTGATAACGATCGGTTCGATCCACGGCGGCACGATTCACAACATCATTCCGCGGGCCTGTTCGATGCTGGGCACCGTTCGGAC
>DATKGB010000118.1:0-4565 GCA_035544315.1 Verrucomicrobiia bacterium | reverse complement strand
AGGGGACACCCGGGTTAACCTGTACCGCGCATCCGGCCAACCCAAACGTCGGCGGTTTAGGATCGAGGAATCAGTCGCGCTTGCGTCGTCGCCAGAAGGCGGGTCGCGACTCTGCGACGGCAAAGGCAGCGAAGCAGAGCGCTAGGACCGAGTGATTCAGGGACGCGCCAAAGTACTCCCATAACGGCGCATGCGTTCCCGGATAATTCGACGAGAACAGCAACGTAAGCATGTAGATGACGCCGAAAACACTCGCGACACGCACAAGCAGCCCTGAGATCAACGAAAGTCCGATGGCAAGTTCACCGTCCGCGGCGAGATATGCGATGGCGGTTGCATGCGGCAGAACGAAATCGCGCAGGATCGGCACCATGAACGGATAGGCGGCGTGCTGCGCCAAAAATTGATGAATCCACATCTGAAATCCGCCCTCGCGCGTGGACTGGGTTCCGAAGACTTTATACTGGGCGAAAATCAGGAACAGGATTCCGAGCGCAATCCGAAGCCCGGCGAATGCAGCGCTAACGGGGACGGAGATGCGTTTTAAGGTCATCATTCTCGGTCTTCTAGGAGTGTTGGGCAGCATCTTTTCTCGCCGTCCCGCAAGGCCGGAAACCGACAATCTGGCATCGAAAGGCGTGGTCATATGGGGAATATCGGCTTAATACAATTGCGCCACGTGCGGGCGAGCAACCAGATCGCCGCCTTGAACGAAACGCGCGAGCGAGTAGAATCGCCGGAATTTCAAGAATTTGTTCGGAAAGCGCGAGAGCTGCCACGCTACATGGCTGACCCGGCCGCCCGCAGGCGATTGCTCGCGCCCGAAATGGATTTTCCCGGGGAGTTTCAGTGGCTGCTGGTCTTGATGTATTTCTACGAGCATCTCGGGATTTTGGTCAAGAACGGTGTTATCGACCGCACTATCGCATGCGAGACATGGGCAATACCATTGCTGACATACTGGCCAAACCTCGCGCCGATCGTTGCGAACCGGCGCGAGGCTCTTCACACACCCGCTTTGTGGGAAAATTTCGAGTACTTAATGGCTCTTTGCAAACAATGGATCGCGACGCACCCGCACGGCGCCTACCCGCCGAACGCGCCGCGCGTGTCCCTGCCCGAGCTTTGGCCGGAAGTGACCGATGTCACCTGAGTGGCTTACCGCGATCGGCACGCTCGGAACGTTCATCGTCATCGCGGCCTCGGCCGTTGCTGCCCTCATGCAACTGCGGCACATGCGCGCCGGAAACCAAATCGTTGCATTGAACGAAGTGCGCGAAACGATCGAATCGTCGGCGTTTCAAGAAACGCTTCTCTTCTTGCGCGAGCTGCCACAGCGCTTGACCGACCCCGAAATCCGGCGATCGCTGGCCGATCGCACCTTTCCGGCCGAATACCAACGCCTGCGCACGCTCGCGAATTTTTTCGAACATTTGGGCACGCTCGTAAAGAAGCACATCATCGACGCCGACATCGCCGCCGACTTGTGGGGTGGCGTGATACTCGTAAATTGGTATGCCTTGGCTCCGATCATCGCGAACCGCCGCCTGGCGATGGATCAGCCCGCGGTATGGGAGAACTTCGAGTATCTGGCGGTTCTGTGCCAAAAGTTCCGGGAACGCCATCCGAAGGGCACGTTTCCGCGCGGTATCGAGCGTATGCCCGCGCCGGAGATATGGCCCGAAGTATCAGGAAAGGACGCCCGTTAGTTGTCTCCTGAGTGGCTAACTGCGATCGGAACGATCGGGACCTTCGTCGTCATTGCGGCTTCAGCGGCGGCCGCGCTTTTCCAACTTCGTCATATGCGTTGGGCTCGCATGGGCAAGAAATCGGCTGCAGCGGGCTTTCTGGAAAAACTCGGTGACGAAACCTGGCGGGTCGTACGCCCTGCTCGCTAGGACCTATCCTAGTAGACCCACAAGACTCCGGAATCACGTCGTTCTCCGGAGGCCTTTATGACTTTGGAGTTGTTCAATGCCCTAGCCACCTTCAGCACATTTCTCGTCATCGCCGCAACGGCGACCGCAGCCATGGTCCAATTACGGCACATGCGCAGTGCTAATCAGATTGAATCGATCAACCATTCCAGGCAAACCTTCGAATCGACCGAATACCACACCGCCCGAAATTTCGTCATCACGGAACTGGCGAAACAATGGCAAGACGCGGCCTTTCGCCACCAGGTAGGCAATCGAGGCGCGCGAACTCCGGTAAATCAGGTTTTGATCACGCAGATCATGCTCGTGGCCAACTCTCACGAACAACTCGGATTGCTGGTGAAGCGGCGCTTGATCGACCGCGTTATGGCATGCGATCTGTTTTCGGCAAACGCCCTTGCCGCCTGGGAAGGACTTGCTCCGGTGACCGTGGCGCTCCGACGAACTTCGAGTGCGGCTTGGGAAAACTTCGAATACTTTGTCGTTCTTTCACAAGACTGGCTGGCAGCGCATCCGAGCGGCGCCTATCCGCCCGGCGTCCGCCGCATCACTATTAAAGACGACCTTCGAGAAGCCGATGAACAATACGCGGCCTGATTGGCGAAGCCGAATGACCTCCCATTATCCAAGGAAACCACCTCTCGAGTGTCCTTTGGCTCTCGAATCGATTCTTAAGTTCGCTGCCGATTAGGCAAGGTTACCAGGGGGCACGATCGTGGCCATCCCGCGAATCGATTCCTCGAGCGTTGCCACACGCTCGCGCCACTGGCGGGCCTCGACCGCGCCGTATGCGTTGCCGGCTGCGGCGGTCAATCGAGCCAACAGCGAGATCTCTTCGGGATCCGGCAGCGCGCCGTCGCGGTGATTTCCGTACAGAGCGAAGCCGGTTAACTCGTGCTGCGCGACGATCGGCACGGCGATCACCGGCCGCGCCGCGCCGCTGGGAAATGTCGCGGGCGCGATGGCGACATCGTCCAAAAAGATCGGCCGTTCCAGAGCGCGTAACGTACGCACGAGGATCGAGTCGGCATCGATCGCGGTGGCCGCATCCTCGGGCCACCCGCTCGATGCGGTAAGCCGAAAGGGGACCGTCGCAGAAAGCCGCCCGAACACGGCAGCCGAAGAGAGGTTCAAAATCTGCGGTGCGTCCTCAGCAAGGGCCTCGTTGACGGCTCCCACGGACGCGGCAAAGCCCAGCGCGAGGATGCGATATTCGACGCGCTTCTCGGCAGTGTGCCGTTGGCGAAAAACGATTCGATCGATGATGCGCTCGGTGCGCCCGTGAATCCAGTTAAGGGCAAAGCCGAAGAGGATCGTTACGATCGCTTCAATCGTAAGGGCGAGGCGTTGTTCGTTAAGCAGACGCGAAGTTAGCCAATCCGCAAAACTCACGACGCCCACGACCAGCGTCGTCATCACCGCATACACGACCGTGCGGTTCAGCGCGAAGCCGATGTCGAGAACGCGATGCCGAAGAATCGCATAGGCGAGGGCGATCGGCAGGGCGCATTGCAGACCGAGCGCCACGTCTGAAACGACTCTCGCAACCGAAGATCCGCCGGTATATGCGACGGTATCGGCGAGGTCGAACGTGGTGTACGCAATGGCGCTTAGTACGAACCCAGCGATCACCCAGCCGATCCTTCGCCGCGCCTCCCCGGATGTTTCGCGATACGCGAGCGTCGCGAACGTGAGAATGAGGACTCCGCAAACCAATTGTTCCCAGGTGTCCAGCCCTGACCATGTCACGAAAAGTAACGGCTCGTAGATCGACTCCAGCACGAACAAGAGTGCGGCGACGATGACAATTCCGTCCGCAATCCGCAGGCGCAGGCGCGCGGTAGGCGTCGTCGGCAGCTGTGGGAAGCGTACGATAAACGGCAGGAGCGCCAGAAGCGGCAAAGTCGAGAACGCGGCCGTAATAATGACCGCAACGATGCCATACCAGGGATCCGGAATCGACGAAAATTCCCCCACAACTGCAAACGTCGTTATCGAGCCGGCGCCATAGAAAACTAGTGCTGCAGTCGCCAGTGACGGGCGGCGCCAGGCGATGAAGGCAACGATGACCAGCGTCAGCGTCGCATTGCCGAGCAACGCTACGGCTCCAGCTAAAGAACGCGCGGGGGAAAACGATTCGCCATTTGACCGCGCGCTCTGTTCGGCGCGAAGGGTGATCGTCCGCCGGTCGCCGCGGTGGGCGATGGGGACGGTGACCGCCGTGCCGACCGGGCTGGACCCGGTAAACAAGCGATACCGGTCGGACAGAGACAAACGGGATATGAGCACAAGGTCGCCGGGCTGGACGGAAATCTTCGCTGCACCGGAGCCCGGATAGACACGAAGGACCACCGCGTCCGATCCACTTGCGCCCAGGTCTAGACCGAACGTCGTCTGGACGAGCGGTGAAAAGCGCTCGCCATACGCCAGGAGCAACACGACCGCGGCGAATGCCGCTAAGAGCCAACCCGTAAGCGGACGTTCCATGCCGGAACTCTTCCCAGAGTGCTGCTAGGGCCCTCCCGACACGCGACGAAGCGCACGACGAGACCGGCGAAATCTTCAAGGCCGTCTGCGGCCTGCCTGGAGCCTTCGAAGGCTTCACCGATGGGAGCATAAGTCGATTTC
>DATKGB010000117.1:0-7487 GCA_035544315.1 Verrucomicrobiia bacterium | reverse complement strand
GAGGAGGGGGGCCTGCGGCCTCTCGAGCAACAAGGTCGCGCACTTGCGGGTGGCCGCCCAAGCCGTTATCGACGGGACGATTCAAGACCAACGGTTGGAGGCGGCCTCTTCGGAAGACGCGATCGCCACGCTATGCGAACTGCGCGGCATCGGGCGCTGGAGCGCCAGCGTGGTCATGCTGCGCGGCTTCGGACGGCTCGACACGTTTCCCGGAGGTGATTCGGGGGTCGCGCGCGCGTTGCGCGAGCTGTCGGGCGATCCCAGGATCGACGAGCAAGCGGTGCTCGAAGGGCTGGGCCCGGTGCGCGGCATGCTCTACTTCCATCTCTTGCTGGGGCGTCTGTGCAACCTTGTTCCGGCGCGCACGGATTGGTAGGAGCAGAATGAAAACCCTCGACCTTTCCACCCCGACGTTTGCTATCCAGCGTTCCGCGCAGCGCGCGTTTGCCGATCACGGTTGGCTCAAAGCCCGACATTCGTTCAGCTTTGCCGACTACGTTGACCCGGAAAACCTCAATTGGGGCGCTTTGCGCGTCTTTAACGACGATCGCATCGCCGGCGGTGCTGGCTTTCCGCCGCATTCGCACGGCGACATGGAGATCGTGACCTACGTCTTCTCGGGCGCGTTGGCGCACAAGGACAACATGGGCAACGAGGGTGTCGTCAAGTCCGGCGGCATTCAGTTCATGAGCGCAGGAACCGGCGTGACGCACAGCGAGTTCAACGCGCTGCCCGATACCGAGCTCCACCTCGTGCAGATGTGGGTGATGCCCGGACAGCGGGGCGTACAGCCGTCCTACGGGCAGCTCGACCCCACGATCGAAGATCGGCGCAACAAATGGTTGACGCCGGTCAGCGGTCGCCGCAACGTCGACGCGCAGATCCGCATCACGCAAGACGCTTCGCTGCACCTCGCCCGCCTCGAAGGCGTCAACCTGGTCCACGCCTTCGACCCCAAACGCTACGGATTTCTGTTCGTCGGCGAAGGCAAGGTCGAAGCCAACGGCGAGACCCTCTCCGCCGGCGACGCCGTGCGCCTCTACGACGTCCCCAACCTCTCACTCACCGGCCACGCCGAAGTAGTTCTCTGGGACCTACCCGCCGCCTAGTATCTTCCACCAGCGTGTCATGGTGAGCGAGCACAGATGTCATGGTTGGGCACCTGCGCTCGTTTAGCTTGACACGGGCGCGAGAAGTCAGCCGCCTTGTACCACGATGTGGCGGGCGGCGGCGCGCCAGACTACTAGCGAGAGCATTGCGAAAACTGCGAGCCAGAGCAACTGCACGCCTAGCGCAAGCGCCCAACCCGAGGGCGGGATTACGCCGACGTAGATCAACAGCGGCGTCGAATAGACGGCTGCGAACGGTAGCGAGACGACGATGCGCCCGAGCAGTCCGGGGAAGAAGGTCAGTGGGATGATCTGCCCGCTCAAGAGGTCGGAAACCCAGCGAACGATCAGCTGAATCGCAAACGTCTCGAGGGTCCAAAACGCGATCGCGTTCATGACGAAGTTCAAGAAGAAGTTGACGAGATACCCGATCGCAAACGAGAGCACGAATATTCCCAAGACGATCGGTGAGGGCACGTCGATGTGGACGATCAGCAGTGCGAACAGCAGCGAAGGGACCACCAGGATCGCGTGCAGGATCGTGTTGCCGAATCCGTCGGCGAAGAAGTACATCGGCACGCTGATCGGCTTGATCAAATCGGTTGCGATTCCGCCCTCGCGAAGTTTCTCGCGAATCAATCGCGTGCCGTCGACCTCCAGAATCAGCGACATCAACAACGCCACCGTTGCATACGTGATCATCGCATGCAACGGCAAATTCAAGGGCGCGATATTTTGCGCGTACAACGCCGTCCAAAGACAGCGCAGCAGATATACGCGCAGCACCAGCGACCCGATCTCGGTCACTACCTCGAATCGATAGGTGGCTTCCCGCGAGAATGCTTTCTTCGCAAACTCCACGTACGGGTCTAACGCCAAAAAAACCGCGTTCACGCAGGAATTACTTGGAGCCCTTTTGCTTCTTAAGCGCTTCTTGACGCCGGTGTTCGAGTTCCGCAAGCTCGAGCATCATCGCGTCGACCACGCCGCCGACATCGGCGGATTGCGTCGCCGGCGGTTCGTCGGTCGATAGCGAGCGACGCGGCGCGGGCTTGTCGGTGCGGTGGTCGTCCAGGCGCGAATCCTGTGCGTGCATCTTACGCAGGAAACGCGTGTAGCTCTCGGCCGCTCGCGCGCGGACGTCGGCGCCGGGTTCCTGATTGAAGACGTCGCTGTAAAAGTTCATCTTGGCGTGGACTTCGGCGGCGCGATCCGGCGGGTAGATCGTGGCCGGATCGCCGTGTGCGATGTGCTGCATCGGGACGCTAGCGCCTTTGGCGATGCGCGTGCCGACATGGACGATGGCCCCTAACGCGACGCCCGAGTCGTCGCCGAGCGTGGCACCGTTGAAGATGCTGGCGCCGCTGGCGATAAAACAGCCGTTCCCGATCGTCGCGCCGACGACGTAGGCGTGCGGGCCGACGATGCAGTGTTTGCCGATCGTGCATGGGAAGGCAATGACGCTGCCTCCGCTGGCCTTGACCACCGCGTTTTCCATCACGACCGTTTCGGCGCCGACGCGCAGCGGTGCGCCCTCGGCGACTAAGACCGCGCCGTGCAGAATCGCGCAACCCGGGCCGATCTCGACGTCGCCGGAGATCGTCGCACCGGCGGCGACGTAGGCGCTGGAATGGATCTTGGGCTTCTTGGTCCCGCTGGAAAGAATCATGGCGTTGCTCCCGTAGCGTCGTAGCCTTCGACGTAGATGCGGCGGATGATGGATTCGAGTTCGGGCTCTTCGATCGAGACGTCGGTGATCTCGTAGCGTTGAGCGATCTGGCCGATGAGGACATCGGCACGTTGCGTGGCACGGTCGAAGCGAAAGCGCGCGGTCATGCCGTCGTCTTGGATCAACTCGGCGCCGTCGAGGGCCGGGCGCGCGACGGGTTGCGCGAATCGAACCACCAGGACGCGGTGGGTGCCGTACTGCGTCTTGATCCGCTCGATATCGCCGTCGTAGATGATCGTCCCTTTGTCGATTAGGACGATCCGCCGACAGAGACGCTCGACGTCGGCCAGGTCGTGCGTGGTCAGCAGGATGGTCGTGCCGCGGTCTTGGTTTATCTGTCGTACGAACTCGCGGACGGCTTCTTTGGCCACGACGTCCAGGCCGATGGTCGGTTCGTCGAGATAGACGATGCGTGGGTCGTGCAGCATCGCCGCCGCGAAGTCGCCGCGCATGCGCTGGCCTAGGGAGAGTTGACGCACCGGCGTGCGGATGAACTCGTCGAGTGCCAGGATTTCGGTGAACGTCTTGAGGTTGCTCCTGTAACGATCGGGCGGAATCGCGTAGATGGCGCGGAGCAGTTCGAACGATTCGATCAGCGGGAGATCCCAATAGAGCTGGCTGCGCTGTCCGAACACCACGCCGATATTGCGAGCGTTCTGCTTGCGTGCGGCGTGCGGCACCAGCCCGGCGACTTCCACCTGGCCCGAAGTCGGTACCAGGATGCCGGTCAGCATTTTGATCGTGGTCGACTTTCCCGCGCCGTTGGGGCCGATGTAGCCGACCAGTTCGCCCGGCTCGAGCGACATGGTCACGTCGGAAACGGCGACCCGCTCCTCGCGTTCGCGCGAGAAGAGCGTCTTGAGCGCACCCAGCGGGCCTGGGACCCGCTTGGGGGTCACGAAAACTTTGCGCAAGTCGCGCGTTGCGACGATCGGTGGCATCGGTCGGGGACTTCCACGCAGGGCAGCCTCGCTCCGCGAGGTAAGTGCGAATGCGATGATCGTCACGATTTCGATGGAGTACGGTACCGGTGCGAGGGCCATCGCCGCCGCCGCCGCGGCCGCGCTGAATTACGAATTGGTGGACGAGCAGTTGCCGGTGGTCGTCGCCAAGCGCCTACACACCTCGGCCGAAGTGGTCGAAGCGGCCGAAGATTCGCGCCGCAGCGTCGGCGAACGGATGCTCGCCGGACTGGAACTGGCCACGCCTGAAGTTCTGTCCGAGCCGACGCCCGAGAGTTTCGATCGGGCACTCCTGCGCGAGGTCCAGGCCGCCATCCGCGATTACGCTCGTCACGGCAACGTCGTGCTGGTCGGGCGGGCGTCGAGTTTGCTCCTGGGGCGCCGGCCCGACGTCGTGCGCGTCTTTCTACACGCGCCGCGCGCGTGGCGGGTGGAACGCATTGCCGCATCCCTGGACGTCGATGAGAAAGCCGCCGCGGCCGAGGTCGATCGAATCGATGCCGCCCGTCGCGCGTACGTCAAAGATTGGTACGACGTGCGGTGGGGCGACATCGATCGCTACGATCTGCTGCTGGATGTTTCGACGTTTGGATCGGATGGGTCCGCCGGCCTGATCGTCGGGGCGGTGCGCGCGCGAAGCAACCCATGAACGTCGACGAACGCGCGATCCCTCGGCGCCCGAACTCGATCTTCGCGCCGCTGCAGTTTCGCGATTTCCGCCTGCTGTGGGTCGGCCTTTTGATCTCCAACCTCGGGACCTGGATGCAGATCACGGCGATCGGGTATTTCATCGCTCACGGCCGGAGTGCCACGACCACGGCGCTCTATCTCGGGATCATCGGCGTGGCGCGGATGCTGACGGTGTTCGTGTGTTCGCCGATCGCCGGCGTAGTCGCCGATACGTTGCCGCGACGGGCCACGTTGATCGTCGCCAATTTGGTGATGGCGCTCGTTGCGCTGGCGTTAGCGATCTTCACGCAGATGGGGTTGATGAATATCGCCGGGTTGGTTATCATCTCGGCGATCAACTCCGGCGCCCAATCGTTCGATTCCCCGTCGCGCCAAAGTTGGATGCCGTTTCTGGTCGATCGCGCCTACTTGGGCAACGCCATCGGCTTGAACTCGGTCGCCTTTAACGCGCCGGCCGTGATCGGGCCGGCGATTGCCGGCGTATTGATCGTCAGCGTCGGCATTGCAGATTCGTTTTACCTCAACGCCGTCGCGACGTTGGCGGTGGTCGCGGCGGTGCTGTTCATGCGACCCTCGCCGCCCAGTGTTGCGCGGCGCGAGCCCCTGCTCCAAGCGATGCGGCACGGCGTGGCGTTTCTGGGTGGTCACGCAATCCTCAAATGGATCGTGGGCGCGTTCGTGGTGACCGCGTTGCTGGCCCGTCCTTATACCACGATGCTGGCGGCATTTGCCGTCGGAGCGCTGCACGCGGGCGCCCGCGGGTACAGCCTGACGCTCTCCGCGGCCGGCGTCGGCGCGTTCGGCGGTGCGCTGCTCACGGCGTACTTGGGACAGCGCGAGCGGCGCGGCGGTATCTGGCTGGCATCGGGATTGGTGATGTCGCTAGGCGTTATGCTGTTGGGCACGATTTGGAATCTCGGGCTTTCGTTGCCGGTACTGGTGCTGATCGGCGGCGCGACGATGTTGTATTTAGGTTCGTCCAACACGCTGATCCAGACGCTGTCGCCCGATGACCTGCGCGGTCGCGCGATTTCGGTCTACACGATGATCGCGCTCGGCGGCGTCCAAGGCGGCGCACTGATCGTCGGTGCCGTCGCCACGCTGGTCGGCCTCCACGAATCCTTCACGATCGCCGGCGGCATCTGCACGCTGCTCATGATCTACCTGTGGCTCGCCAAACCTATTATCCGAACGGTCTGAACCGAAAAGTCAGCCAGCGCATAAAAAAAGCGAGCTGCTTGCGCAACTCGCTAAGGGTATAAAAAACGCCGGAGGTTAGGCTGCTGCCTTCTTCCGACGTCTGGCCTTGCGACGCTTGGTCTTCCGTGCGCCGACTTTGCGCGTCTTGCGGGCGGCCTTCTTACGGCCTCCAGCTTTCTTGCGGGTGGCTTTCTTCTTACGGCCTCCGGCTTTCTTGCGGGTGGCTTTCTTCTTACGGCCTCCAGCTTTCTTCGCGGTCGCGCGCTTTTTCGGCGCCGCTTTCTTAGCAGCGCGTTTCGGCGCAGCTTTTTTACGTTTGACTGCCATGTATGTGGAGTCATCCTTTCTCCAGCCACGATGTGGCCAGGGTTGTTGCCTACCTTATACAGTATTATGGGCGACAATGCAAATTCAGCGGCATTCTGGAGTTGGAGTACGCACATGCGAGTAACGGTTGGCGACGCGATTATTGACGTGGACGATCGGGGCAGCGGCGACACGATCGTCTTGTTGCACGGCTTCCCGTTGACGCGCGCGATCTGGAACGAACAGGTCGATGCGCTGGCGCAACGGCATCGCGTGATCTGCCCGGATCTGCGCGGGATGGGCGAATCGACCGCGCCGGACGGGCCATATCTGATGGAAGTGCTCGCCGGTGACATCGCCGCGGTATTGGATGCGTGCGGCGCATCGCGCGCGTCGATCGTCGGTCATTCGCTGGGCGGTTACGTCGCGCTGGCATTCGCGCGGATGTATGTCGAGCGCGTCGACCGGCTCGCGCTGGTGTGCGGCCGGCTCTCTGCCGATAGCGCGCAGGTCGCGCGCGAACGCGAAGATCTGGCCGATCGCATCGAGCAGACGGACAGCGTCCAACCCGCGGTCGACGCGTTCGAACCGCTGCTATTCGCGCCCGGAACGCAGCAGTCGCGCCCGGATTTGCTCGATCGTTACCGAACGATCGCGCGTTCCAATGGGCCCAAGGGTCTGGCGGCGGTCCTACGGGGAATGGCCCAGCGATCGGCCAGCGACGACATTGCCGGGGATCTGGCGATGCCGGTCCTGGTTCTGGCGGGTGCTCGTGACGCCACGCTCTCTTTAGAAGAGGCGCGTTCTACGGCGGGGGCGTTCCCGGCGGGGCGGTTGGTGGTGATGGAGCGCAGCGGACATCTGCCCATGCTCGAAGAGGCGGCCGAGGTGACCGCCGCGTTGGATGCCTGGGCTGGGCGGGTCTTCTAGGCTCGGCCGACCGGCAGCCGAAGGCGCCCGCGCCGGAAGAGGTTCACAACGAACAGAGCGCCGATGACCAATGCCGCCACGATGGCCGCGAAGACCACGACCTTGAGGACGAAGGCCAGGACGACCAGGCCGACGATGACGGCCGTCACGATGAGCGTAAGCCGAACGAAGGTGCCCAGGAGAGGATTCGAGGCGAAATTCGGGAGTGTTTTCACATCCACGTGTACCGGTCTCGCCGGCGGAAGTTTCGCGCAGGGTTCGGCTCTTCGCTCCTCCAAATTTGCCGGCATGAAATTTTTCAACCGCACACTGTTGTGGGCAGTGTTGCCGTTGGCATTGGGCCTGACCGCGCCCGCGGCGGCCGACGCGCCGTCCGTTCCCATGCGCCACCTGGTCTACGGTTTCACCTACGGGAGTTCGTTGGATCTCACGGTTCAAGATGCGGGCATCTCGTCCACCGGCGGGCAACAGACCGCCGCGGCGTCAACATCGGGTCTTTCCGGCGTGCGCGCGGATCAAGCAGACCAAGGTACGATCACGGTCGACGTGATGCAGCCCCCC
>DATKGB010000116.1:0-19497 GCA_035544315.1 Verrucomicrobiia bacterium | reverse complement strand
TCCGCGCCGGCCAAGGCGCCGGATACGTCGATCGTTCGACCTATCGATTCGTCGCGGGCGGCACGTGGATGGAAGAATATAGCGATCCCGGGCCGCGGCATGCCGACATGTCATCGGTGCAAATGTGGGGCTATGACGGGTCTCGCAAGAATCTGGTGGCCTATCAATTTATGGGTGCGGGCGTCGCAACGAAACTCATCGATGGTTGGCAGAATGGGTCGTTCATCAGCCATCGCGATGACAACGGCGCCACAGTTTCAATACAGCCGAGAAATGCGCGCGCGTTCGATTGGGTGATCGTATCTAAAGATCAGAGCAATACCGTTCGTGAGGAATGCACGCGCTAATGGCCCAGAACGCGCAACCACAACTCGTGAACTTGACGATCGATGGCGTGTCGTTGAGCGTGCCGAAGGGTACGTTGCTGGTTGAAGCTGCCAAGACGGTCAAGCAAGAGATTCCGGTGTATTGTTATCACCCCAAACTCGGGCCGGCGGGGCTGTGCCGCGTGTGTTTGGTGGAGATCGAAGGTACACCAAAACTGCAGATCGCGTGCAACACGCCGGTCGCCGAGGGTATGGTCGTGCACACGCAAAACGCGAAAGTCAATGCCGGACGCTCGATGATCGTCGAACTGCTGTTGGTCAATCACCCGTTAGATTGCCCGATTTGCGACAAGGGCGGCGAGTGCGATCTGCAAGACTACGCGATGGCCTACGGCGCCGGCGCGTCGTCGACGATCGACCCCAAGCTCAGCAAGCCCAAAGGCGTCGATCTCGGGCCGACCATCGTGCTCGACGAAGAGCGCTGCGTGGTCTGTCAACGCTGCGTGCGCTTCGACGACATCATCGCCGACGAGCGCCAGTTGGTCCTCAAGGATCGCGGCGTCAACGACATCATCGCGACGGCGACCGGGCAACCGTACCGGCATAACTTCACCGGCAACGTCACCGAGATTTGCCCGGTCGGCGCACTGACGTCCAAGACGTATCGCTTTAAATCGCGGCCCTGGGATTTGGCACGCACGCAGACCAGTTGCACGCAGTGCTCGGTCGGCTGTCAGATGTTCGCCGACGTGCGTTTCGGCGCAATCCAGCGGACGATGTCCGTCGAGCACGACGACGCGATCTCCGATGGCTGGCTGTGCGACCGCGGCCGCTATAACGTCGGCTTCTACGCTTCGCGCGAACGCTTGACCCAACCGCTGTACAAGCAGGACGGGCGCTTCGTGCAGATCGGCTGGGACGACGCGTTCGCCCTGTGGGCCGGTGCGATCAAAAAAACCATCGCGGGGCGGGGCGGCGTGGCGATGGGGGCGATCGGCGGCGGCCGATTGACCAACGAAGAAGCGTACGTCTTGCAGCACGTCTTTCGCGCGCTGGGCGTCAAGAATGTGGATTGGCGCTCGGGCGCGCAGCGTCAGGCTTCGCCGGGGAAAGCCGGCGGCTCGCTGGTCGAATTGGAAAACGCGCAGGCGATCGTGATCGTCGGGCAATCGCCCGCCGAACTCGCGCCGGTCATGGATCTGCGCATCAAGAAAGCCCAACGCAAGCAGGGCGCGCGGGTCGAACGCTTCACGACGCCCGACGCGCTGAGCGCGGCGTTGGACTCGCATGTCAAACGGGTCGCGCTGGTTTGGGACGGCGTCGACGGCGCGCAGGTGCGCGCGGCCACGGTGGCGCTGTCGAACTACGACGTGACGGCATACATCGCGAGCGAACAAAGCAACGCGCGCGGCGCCGAAGCGATGGGCATGCTTCCCAACTTTGGCCCCGGCTATCAAAAAGTCGACGCGGGCCTAGGCGGCGATGCACTATTGGCCGCCGCGCGTGACGGCAAGATTGACATGCTGTATCTCGCCGGAGTCAATCCCGCGCTCAACCATCCCGACGGTGCGCTGATCGCTGCGGCGCTGGAGAAGACGCCGTTTGTCGTGGTCAGCGAACTCTTTCTCACGCAGACCGCGCGGGTCGCGACCTTGGTCCTGCCGGCGAAAGGCGCGTTTGAAAAGAGCGGAACGACGACCAACCTTGCCGGCGACGTCCTGCCGGTCAACGGATCGCTGCAAGCGCCCGACGGCGTCCTCTCCGATTTG
Source organism: Verrucomicrobiia bacterium (assembly GCA_035544315.1). Classification (GTDB taxonomy): domain Bacteria; phylum Vulcanimicrobiota; class Vulcanimicrobiia; order Vulcanimicrobiales; family Vulcanimicrobiaceae; genus JALYSX01. The sequence continues at coordinate 17,402 of DATKGB010000116.1, read as the reverse complement.
GAAGTGCTGGTCGGGTTGGCGCAATACTTCGATCTGACCATGCCGACCGTCGAAGAACTCGATGCGGCGGTCATCGCCAACGCCGCGAAAGTCGCACCGTTCGAGCTGGGCGATGCCTCGTTGGGCGCAGCGGCGCACGCCGGCGACTCGGGCGACGGCCCGTTGCGGGTCGTCATCGCGACCAATAGTTTCGCCGGCGGCGGTACCGCCGCGCACGACCCACGCTTGGAAACGCTGCGGCCGTTACCGCAAGCGGCCTTGTCGGCAAGCGACGCGCGCGCGCTGGACGTAGCGATCGGCGACTACATCGACTTGGAAGCGGGCCAAACGGTCATGCACGATCTCTTGGTTGCCGTGGTCGATGCCCAGCCGGCGGGAACCGTCGTACTGATCGGCGGTCTGCCCGACGATCCGGCCAATATCTTGGGCGTTGTGGCCGGGGCGACGGTGACCAACGTACGCCGCACGTCGGCGGTGGAAGCCTAGTCGATGCTCGTTATCTTCATTAAATCCGCGATTCTGCTGTTGGTGGTGGTCACCACGTTCGCATACGCCATGCTGGTCGAACGCAAGGTGTTGGGCTGGATGCAGATGCGACCCGGGCCCAATCGCGTTGGCCCCTGGGGCTTGATGCAGCCCGCTGCCGACGCGGCCAAACTGATGCTCAAAGAAGATCTCACGCCCAAGACGGCCGATCCGCTGATCTATCGGCTGGCACCGTTCGTCTCGCTGCTCACGGCCTTTGGCGCCTATGCGATCATCCCGTTCGGCGCGTCGTCTTCGGGAACGTGGGCGATCGGCAACGTCAACGCCGGCATCCTGCTGCTTATGGCGATCACGTCGATCGGCGTCTACGGCATTTCGTTGGGTGGATGGGCTTCGGGCTCGAAGTATCCGCTGCTGGGTTCGATTCGCGCGACCGCGCAGATGATCTCCTACGAGTTGGCGATGACCATGTCGTTTGTCGGCGTGCTGATCATTGCGGGAACAACTTCGCTCGATGGAATCGTACACGCGCAGTTGAGGTGGTGGTTCGTCGGCCCGCAAATCGTCGGCTTCATGGTCTACATCATCACGGCGATTGCCGAAACGAATCGCGCGCCGTTCGATCTGGTCGAAGCCGAAACCGAATTGGTCGCCGGTTTCCACACCGAATATTCGGGTCTTCGCTTTGGGCTGTTCTTCATCGCCGAATACGTCAACATGCTGACCGTTTCGTGCATCGCGACGCTGCTGTTCATGGGCGGCTGGAACGCACCGTTTCACTTGACCTTCGTGCCGGGCGTCGTATGGTTCGTGCTCAAGGTGGCGGCGTTTATGTTCGTCTACATCTGGTTGCGCGCGACCCTTCCGCGCTTACGCTACGACCGGTTGATGGCGTTCGGCTGGAAAGTATTGTTGCCCGTGGCAACGCTCAATCTGATCGTGACGGCCATCGTCGTCGCGATAACGGGATAAGGTGGCCTAAATGACCGCGAGAAAGAATCTCTACAACGTCGGCGCGATTCTAAAAGGGCTGTCGATCACGTTTAAGTTCATGTTCGCCAAGCGTCCGACCATCGAGTATCCGACGGTGAAGAAGCAGCACTCGCCGCGCTTCCACGGGTTGCACGAACTGCGCCGTTACGAGGACGGTAAGGAACGCTGCATCGGCTGCGAACTGTGTTCGAGCGCGTGTCCGGCCAACGCGATCACGGTGATCGGCGCCGAGAACTCTCCGGACGATCGGCGCTCGCCGGGCGAACGGTACGCCGCGCGTTACGAAATCGACGAACTGCGCTGCATCTTTTGCGGAATGTGCGAAGAAGCGTGTCCGACCGACGCGATCGTCTTGACGCCGCGCTTCGAGATGTCGGACTATCGCCGCGGATCGTTCATCTACGGTAAGGATCGCCTGCTGGTCCCTCCGCAGGCCGGTGTGGGCGAAGCGCCCGACGAGCGGCCCGGAGGTATTCCATCCGACCTCGGACGGGTCGCCGAAATCAAATCGACCGTCGACGTCGGCGAGGGCTACTCGGCGACGTGGCGCGGGGAGATATTGAAGGGCGAACGCAAGGGGCTGGCCGGATGACCGCGCTATGGTGGCTGATCGCGATCGTTCTGATCGCGACGGCGGTATGGACGATTTCGGCGAGCAAGCCGGTCTACAGCGTGGTCGCGCTGCTCGCGCACTTTTTGGCGCTGGCGGTTTCCTATATCATGCTGTCGGCCGAATTTTTGGGCGTCATCCAGATCGTCATTTACGTTGGCGCCATCTTAGTGCTGTTCGTTTTCGTCATCGCGCTGTTGTCCAGCGGTGTCGCGTCCTTCTCTGTGGGCCCGAACCGCATGAAGAAAGGCGTGTGGCCCGCGGGTATCGCGGTCGCCGTCGCCTTCGGGCTTATGACCTGGAAGCTGGCCGGCGTGGTCGCTTCACCCAAGGTCGGCGGCAGCCTCTCGACGGTGCCCGGGACTGCCGGCGCGTTCGGCAGCGTCGCCGACTTCGGCAAGGCGTTGTTCACGACGTACCTGCTGCCATTTGAAATCACGGCGTTCGTCCTGATGGTCGCGGTGATCGGGGTGATTTTGCTGGCCGGCGATCGTTCGGTCCACGATCCGTCGCCTAAGCGCGCCGCTTTAGTCCGGCGCGAGATGCGCGAGGCGATCTTGCGCGGAGGAGAAGAGTGAGCGGCGCGCTGCCCGTAGCGATCGGGAACTATCTCGGACTTTCGACCGCGATCTTTTTCATCGGCGTCGCCGGCGTGCTGCTGCGCCGCAACCCGCTGGTCATGTTGATGTCGATCGAGCTGATGTGGAATGCGGCGAACTTGTTGTTCTTGGCCTACGCTCGCGTCTGGCTCAATAACGCGGGCCACATCTTTGCGTTTCTGGTGATCACGGTGGCAGCCGCCGAGGCTGCGATCGGCTTGGCGATCATCGTGACGGTCTTCCGAACTCGCGCTAACGTGGACGTGGACGAAGTCCACGCGCTAAGAGGATAAACGTGCACTATCCGCTGCTACTGGCGATTTGGCTGCTGCCGTTAGCCGGCGCGATCCTGTGCTGGTTCTTAGGCCCGCAACTCAAAGGTGCGGCGGGTTGGCTGGCTTGCGCGATGCTGGGATTGTCGTTCGTCGCCACCATGCTTTCGTGGAGTTCGGGAACCCAACACGTTGCCGGACACGAAGGCGCGCATCAACTGCTTGGATCCTGGCTTCCCGGCTTTGATTTCGGTCTGCTGCTCGATCCGCTGTCGTTGATTTGGGCAACGATCATCACCGGCGTGGGTTTCTTGATCCACCTCTATTCCGTCGGCTACATGCATGGCGATCGCGCCTTCGCGCGTTTTTTCGCATACATGAACTTCTTCGTATTCGCGATGCTCACGCTGGTGTTGTCCGATAACTTCATCGGATTGCTGGTCGGTTGGGGCCTGGTCGGGTTGGCGTCGTACTTCCTCATCGGCTTCTGGTTCGATCGTCCGTCGGCAGTAGCCGCAGCGCGCAAAGCGTTCGTCATCAACGTTGTCGGCGACGTCGGCATCATGCTGGCGATCTTCATCTTGTTCGCCAACCTGCATTCGCTGAGTTTCGCGGACGTCTTTGCCGGGGTCGGTTCGCTGAGTACGGGCACGCTGCTGGCGGTGTGTGCGTTCCTATTTGTCGGCGCGGCCGCCAAATCGGCGCAGGTTCCGCTGCACACCTGGCTGCCCGACGCGATGGAAGGCCCGACCCCGGTCTCGGCGCTGATCCACGCGGCGACGATGGTTACCGCCGGCGTATACTTGATCGCACGCTGCGCGCCGCTGTGGAGTCATTCCTCCGGCGCCCAACTGCTCGTCGGCACGATCGGCGGGTTGACCGCGCTGGCCGGTGCGATTTTGGGCACGGCGCAGTGGGACATCAAACGCATACTGGCTTACTCGACGATGTCGCAGATCGGGTACATGATTATGGGCGTCGGCGTGGGCGCCTACCAAGGCGGCGTCGCGCATTTCTTTACGCACGCGTTCTTCAAGGCCCAGCTTTTCTTAGCGTCGGGCCTGGTCATCCACGCCTTGGCCAACGAACAGGACGTTCGGCGCATGGGGGGCTTGGCGAAGAAACTGCCGTTTGCGTTCGTCGCGATGGGAACCGGCGTGCTGGCGATTTGCGGGATCCCGCCGTTCAGCGGCTTTTTCAGCAAGGACCAAGTGATCTACGGCACGCTGGCGCACGGGCATCCGTGGTTGTACGCCGTCGGTATCCTAACTGCGGGCATCACCGCGTATTACATGTGCCGGCTGCTGTTCGTCACGTTTTTTGGCGAATATCGTGGGGACGTCGATCCGTCATACCTGGGCATCCGTCATCCCGAACTCGCCGGGACGGCCGCGCACGAAGCAGCGCCTTCAACGCACGATCACGCGCCGGCTTGGATCATGTCCGTGCCGGTCGGCATCCTGATCGTTCCGACAATTACGATTGGTTTCTTGATGGCCGGCGGCGATCGTTCGTGGTGGTCGCGGTTCTTCGCCGCGCAATTCCCCGCCGGGCACGTTCCCGCGACGGCGATCTCCGAACTGCAAACCACGCTGATCGTGCTGGCCGTCGTTGTCGCCGGTATCGGGATCGCGGTGTGGCGCTACGCAACGCGGACGGCGCAAGACGACGCGGTCGAACGCCTGCGCGCGGAGTCCGTACACATGCCGGCGATTTTGAGCAACGCGTTTTATTTCGATGCGGCGTTAGATATGTTGTTCGTGCGCAGCTCGCAACTGCTCGGTACGTTCTTCGGGCGGACCCTCGATCCGCAGGTTATCGACGGAGCCGTCCGTGAGGCTGCCTGGTCGGCCGGCAAGCTCGGTACGATCGTGCGCTGGTTTCAAACCGGCTTGCTCCGAACCTACGCGTTCTTGATCGTGGTCGGCGCGGCATGTTTCATCGCATACTACGCGCTGGCCGGAGGAATGCACTGATGCTTCTGTGGATGCTGATTCTGCTTCCGGCGATCGCGGGCGGTTTGTGTTACCTGATCCCCAGCGACGACGAACGCATCGTCAAGATGTTCGGCATCCTGGTTGCCGTCGCGACCATCGTCTTGGCCGTCGTCACGCGCAACGCCGAAGTGAGCGCGCGCTGGTTGTCGCGTCCGTTCGAAGCAAACTTCCATTTCGGCGCGACGCCGATCTCGTTTTGGATCGTGCTGCTGCTGACGATCTCGACGGCCAGCGCGGTGTTGGCGACCAAGGGTCCGCGCCAGCGCGGCCTGATCGCGCTCTTACTGCTGCTCGAGGCATCGATGCTCGCGGTCTTTCTCGCGCGCGACCTGTTGGTCTTCGCGCTGGGCTGGGACCTGATGCTGATCCCGGTCTTTTTCTGCCTGGTGCAGTGGAGCGAGCACGCGCAGACCGCCTGGCGTTATTTTCTATATAATTTCGCGGGCGGCCTCACGCTGCTGTTGGCGACGGCGGCCTTCGGAATGCACGTGGGGACCACCGACGTGATCGGTCGCAGCGACGTGCACGTCATCGGCTCCTGGGCGCCGTGGATTCTGGCTGGCTTTGCGTTTGCGTTCCTGGTGAAGACGCCGGTTTGGCCGCTGCACACGTGGATGCCGGCCACCTACACGGATCTGCCGCCGCCGATGGTCGCGGTCGTGAGCGCGGTCCAATCCAAAGCCGGTCTGTACGGCTTCATCGCTATCGGGATGGCGTTCTTGCCCGATTATATGAAGCAATACGCCGGGATCTTTATCGTCTTGGGTGCGATCTCGCTGCTCTACGGTGCGTTGGTCGCGTTGATGCAGACCGACGCCAAGCGCGTCGTTGCGTATTCGTCGCTCTCGCATTTGGGCCTGATCGTCGTCGCGGTCTTTGCGTTCAATGCCGTTGCCTTGCAAGGTGCGGTCGTCTACATCGTCGCGCACGGATTGTTTAGCGCCGCGATCTTCTTGCTCTTGGGCTACGTGGAGGAGCGCGAAGCAACCCGATCGCTGCTGCAGTTGGGCGGACTGGGCGCCGACAACCCGCGCTTGGCCGGCGCATTATGCATCGCCGCGCTGGCCGCATTGGGATTGCCCGGCTTGGCCGGATTTGTCGGCGAAATCGTGATCGTGACCGGAATCTTCCAAGCGGGCATGGTGTGGCCGGCCATCGTGGCGCTCGTCGCCATCGTTTTGGCGGCGGCGTACGTCGTGCGCCTCTTCCAAGGTCTCATGAACGGCCCCGGCGTGCCCGACCTTCCTGTGCGCCGCGATCTAACGTGGATCGAAGGACTGGCGGTCGCGCCGCTGTTGGCCGCGCTGGTCGTCGTCGGCATCGACCCCAAACCGTTGTTGTCGTTCGATACCTCGGCGTACGCGGTATCGGCGCACGGCGCCCCGGTCGCGAGCGCGAGGATCTCTCGATGAACCCGACACCGTTCGGACATGCCGATTGGGCGGCGATCGTGCCGCCGGCGATAATCTGCCTGGCGGCGCTGCTCGTGCTCTTCGTCGACCTGGTTTCGCGCGAATGCGTCAATCGCTACGTCGCGATCTCGATCGGACTTTTGGGCGCGCTGGCGGCCGCGTGGATTACCGTCGGACAATACGGCCACAACTACAGTGCGTTTGCCGGTGGGTTCGTGACCGGCGGTTTTACCAGCGTCTTCGAAGGGATCGTCTTGATCGCGCTGGCCGGTTCGTTGATCCTCTACGGAGCGATCGGCCGCGACGATCGAATTGCCGGCGCGGTCGCACTGATGATGTGGAGCGCCGCGGGCGCGATGTTGATGGCCGGCGCTGCGAACTTGATGACGATCTTCCTGGGCCTGGAGCTGCTCTCGTTGGCGCTGTACTGTCTGTGCGGCCTATCGGACCGTCCGGGGGCCAAGGAGTCGGCCCTCAAGTATTTGATCTTATCGTCGACCGCGTCGGGTTTTCTGCTGTTCGGCATGGCGATGCTGTTTGGCGCCAGCGGCAGCGTGATGCTGGCCGACCTGGTGAATCCGGCGTTGCTGGCGACACCGCTCTTCTGGTTCGGCGGCGGTTTCTTCCTGATCGGTTTGGCATTCAAGCTGAGCTTGGTGCCGTTCCATTCGTGGGCCCCCGACGTCTACGAAGGCGCGCCGCTTCCGGTGACCGCCTTCATGTCGGTTGCGACCAAGGCCGGCACCTTGGCCGTATTCGCTCGCTTTCTCTACGCCGCGCTGCCCAACGGTTCGGGCCACACGCTGATGCTGCCGATTTGGGTCGTCGCGGGCATTTCGATGATCGTCGGCAACGTCGGCATGCTGGCCCAGCACGATCTTAAGCGTCTGCTCGGCTATTCGGGCATCGCCCAAGCCGGCTACATCCTCACCTCCCTGGCGGGCGCGACCGCGCTGGGACTGCGCTATGCGATCTACTACTTGGCGGCCTACACGCTGATGAACTTAGGAGCGTTTGCCGTCGCGGCCGCGCTCTCGACCGATGGGGAAGAAGGATCGCTGCTGGTCAACTACCGTGGGCTGGCGCGGCGCCGCCCGGTGCTAGCCGCGGCGATGACCCTGTTCTTGCTGGCGCTGGCGGGAATGCCGCCGACGGCCGGCTTCCTCGGAAAAATCCTGATCCTGGCCTCGAGCGTCAACGCGGGCTATGCCTGGATGGCCGGGCTGCTGATCCTGGGAACGGCCATCTCGCTGTACGCCTACGCGAAGGTCATCCGAGCGATGTACGAGCCGCATTCGGTGGCCACCCACGACGCCCGGCCGGTGACGCCCCTTGCCTGGCTGAGCCTCACGGTTTGCGCCGTGGTGGTGGTCGCGATGACGTTCTATCCGATCACCCCCAGCGACGTACTTCCCCTCGTCAAATAGCCTTCCGGACGCCTTTCCCAAAAGGAGGCGGGAACTTGGCCTGTTCTTTACACGGGCTTGGCCGCTCTTTAATCTAAAAAGGACGATTCTCTCGTTTAATGAAGTCGTGAAAGGATGCGTTCGGGACTTTTTGTTCTGGCGCTTTCTTTTGACGGCATGGCGCTTCCGGCATCTCTCATAGGATGGTGTCGTGAATGAGGGAGGATCCTACGATCTTATGAAGTTGACGCGAATTATATCGCTGCTTACCGCGGCCGTATTTATTTTTTCTGCGGCGGCCCTAGCGCGACCCAACGTGAAGCTGGTGCTTTCTCAAACATTGGTAACTCAAGTCAATGGAAAGACGACGTTCTCTGCGGTTCCCTCGGAAGGCGCCAAGCGCGGTTCGACCTTGCGTTACACGATCGTCGCAAGCAACACCGGCGACGCACCAGCCTTGCAGTTCGAACCCGTCGGGAACGTTCCGTCCGGAGCGACGTACCTCGCGGGCACTGCGTCGACCAACGCGCCCCTGCAGTACACGCTCGATAAGAAGACCTGGTCGACCCAACCGATGATCGAAGTCAAACTCCCCAACGGAAAGACCGTCAAACGACCGGCCGATCCGTCGACCTATGCGGCGGTCCGATGGACCGTTGCGAAGGTTCCTCCCAAGAAACCCATGTCGTTCACTTACGAGGTGCGGATTAAATGATTCGCACTTCTTCTCGTAGCGAGGCTCGTCAGATGAAAACTCGAATGGCGTCGCGGCTAGCATCATGGCTAGTTGCGATTGCGCTCATCTCCGACGCATTCGTGGCACCAGCGGGTATCGCTACGGCAGCCACTGCGCCCGGAACTCAAATCACCAACAATGCGACCGCGACCTATAAGGACGCGGCCACCAACGTCTATAACACGACGTCGAACACGGTTACGACCGTCGTGCAAAACGCCCCAACGTTGACCGTCGTGGCGTCGGCCGGCAGTGCCTATTCGCCTGGTCAACAAATTACCGACACCTTCACGATTACCAATACCGGTAACGCGTCGGGTACCTTCCAGATCAACGGCAACAACACGGTCAACGGTTCTGGAAACTTTTCCAGCCCCGCAGACGCGGCCCTGAGCGGCACGGATGCCAGCTTCGGCACGCTGGGCGGCGGTCCGACACCCTCGGGTTGCGGCAGTAGCGGTACGGCGATCTACGAGATTACGATTCCGGGACCGTCGACGGTCGACTGCGATACGCTGGCGCATGCCAACGCGTACTTGCTGGCCCACTCGATCGCGGCCAATGCCGTCGTGACCGTCAGCGTGTTCTACACGCTGGGCGGCGGCGCAACGGCACCGGCCACGATTAAGTCGTCGCTCGATGCGAACATCACCTACGCCGCCATCGCGGCCGGCGGAGGCTTGGCGGCAGCCACGGCCGAGGTTTCGGCAGTGACGGGCGCGACCGAAAACAACACCGTGATTTCGGATGCCATCATCAACCAATACAAGGCTGCGGCCCAGTGCACGGTCTACACACCACCCTGCAACAATTCGCTGCCCGCCAACGACAACTTGGGCGACATTCAATACACGATCTCGGCCAACAACGCCGGCTCGCAACCGACCGCCGATCTGGCCTCGGTCAAAGCGCTCTTTGGCGCAGCGTTCACGACGGCGTGCGGCGCTTGCACCGGCGGCGTGATGATCATGGATAAAGTGCCGACCTGTGCGACCTGCGTCGGTACGCCGGTGCTGGCCCTCAGCAACGCGACCGGCGGCAACGCAACGGTCTCGGTAACGGTCAGCGCTGCGTTCGGTTTCGCCACCAACGCCGCGGCGTTCGTGATCTACAGTACCTCGGCGACGGGCGCCACCTGGTCGCTGGGGACCGGCAGCGGCGTCACTACGGGAACGGGAACGTTCACGGTTCCGACCGCTTCAACGGTCTACTACGTGGGCGTTTTGATGGTCAGTGGTACCTCGGGCGGCACCTGTACCTCGGCGGGCGAACTTTGCCCGGGTACGGCGACGATCAACGGCACCTCCGGCGGAGCCACCGGCGTGGACAACCATGCCGCGGTTTCCTACACCTATTCGGTCGCGCAATCAACGCTGCCGGGTTCGGGTAATGTCGGCGCCTACACCGACGCCACCGTCGCAGCGTGGCGCGACCACCAACCCACCCCGCACATCATCTGCCCGGGCGTTCCCGGCGGCACGGCCGACAGCGCCTCCCCGACGCAGCTGACGACCGGAACGCAGTGCATCAACACCCCGCCTTCCAACTGCCCCGAGCTGGGTTGTTCGAACCCCGTACCCAACAACTCGATCGCAGCCTATAGCGTCCTCAACGGCCCGTTCGACGCTGCGGAAAGCGGCGCGTGCGCATTCGCTGTCGGCGCTACGAATTGCCAAGGCGCAGACGCGACCGGCACCTACGACGGTTTGGCCACCAACAACAATTCCAACGACTTCACCGCGATTCCGTTCCAAACGGGCTCGGACAACGCGGTGAACACCGGAACCACGTTGGGTACGCCGGTCACGGCAACGACCACCAGCGGGGCGTTCACGTCGGCCTGCCTCGAACACTCGGTGTTCAACTACGGCAACAAGAACGACACGTTCAACTTGGCGGCGACGGCCGTGACCAAATCGGCGATTCCGGCCACCGGCGCCGGCTCGGCGACGTCCGGCTGGACCGTCGCGTTGTACTCAGACAACGCCTGCACCACGACGACCACCAGCCTGTTGGTGAACTCGGGCGTGGTCGCGCACTACTACGTCAAGTACACGGCCACATCGGGCCAGCCGTACTTCGATCGCTTCGATGCGATCATCACGGCGACGTCGACGGGCGACAATACGAAGACAAACACGACCCACGACGAGTTGTACTCGGGCTTCATCGCCTTCACCAAGACGGCCGTGGCCGCGACGACCAACTGTCCGACGGGCTTCCCGGCCTTGCCCGGCTCTTCGGGGGTGGTCACTTGCCCGGGCGGTACGCTCTCGTACTCGATGGACTATCGCAACCTTGTGATGGGCCAGGCGTCGACCAACGTGTCGTTCAGTCAGTGCATCACGCCGGTCGGGACCTTGGTCGTGACCGACGATGGTACTCAAGCTATCGTGTCGAGCGCGACCCTCCCGAACTGGGCAACCTTCACGAACGGCCTCCAGGTGGCACCGATCGACAACACCAGCAGCCCCAGTAGCGTCGCTCGGACGAACAATGCCTTCACGTACGCGACGGCTATACCGGCCGTTACGTACGGGGCGTTCTCGGCCGGCGCAACCGCCTTCAAGGATACCGTTGGAGGCGCGACCTTCCAACTCGCTCCCCAAGGCTACTTCAACAGCGGAATCGTCGGCAACCCGACGCTTCCGGTCGCAGCAGCAGCCGCAATCGATTGGCAAGGAACGATTACATTTAGCCTCACGGTCAAGTAATCGCCTCCTCATTGCGCAATCTCATGCGGGTACTACTGGTCGTCGCCGTGCTTTTGGGTCTCTGGACCCAAGGGCGCGGCGATGCCGCATTGCCCGGCGGGACGCAAATCGCCAATAGCGTGAGCGCGACGTATCAGGACGCGTCGGCTCATACCTATGCGGTCACTTCCAACGTGATCGTCGCGACGATCGCCAACATCGCGGCGATCGTCGTCACTCCCAAACAGTTGACGGTCAATCCGACCAACGACGGCATCGCGGTCGGTACGAACGCCACTCGCACGTTCGTCATCACCAACGACAGTAATATTTCCGACGCCTACAAAATCACGTCGTTGACGGTCGCGCCGATGACCGTGGTTTCGCTCAATTACCTCACGGTCGGTGGGCCGGTTCCGGTCACGGTCGGAACGACGGTCTCGCCGACGATCGCGCCAGGCGGCTCGATCCAACTCCAAGTCGTCCTGTCGACGACCAGCTTGCACGTCGGTCAATCCGCCAGCGTCAGCGTAACGGCTCAAACCACCGTTACCAACGTGCAGAACGGCCTGCAATCCGATAGCGGCGAGCAGTGGGTCCTGATCGCAACCGCGCCCAGCCTAACGGGCAACGGGCCCAACTCGGCGATTACGAAGACGGTCGATCACGTCGAGATGGTGCAGAGCCAGCCCGGCGCCATCGTCACATTCGACATCGTCGTGAAGAACGCGGGCGGCGCGCCCGCTACCAACGTCGTGATCACCGACACGATCGAAACGGGACTAAACGTCGATCTTTCGACCGTGGCGATCAACGGCACGCTGGTCGGTTCGGAGGCGACGCTCGTCGGGCAGGTGCTCACGATCCAAGGCGGCACGATGGGAGCCGGCGCGTCGTGGGACCTTTCTTTTAATGCATCGACGGCCAACGCACAAATCCTCGGCGCCACCTTTACCAACGTGGCGTCGGTCTCGGCCGACGGCGTTCCGGCGCAGAACACGACGCCGGCCGCCGTTCTCATCGGCTCGGCGAACATCGTCTTCGACGGCTACGCGGGAGCGTCGCATCCCGTCGCCAACGCGGTCGTAACCCTGTTGGACTCCAACAATCAACCGGTAGTGCTCACCGCCGGCGGCCAATCCGCTGGAACGCGTGCGGCCACGTCGGCGACCCGCGCACCGCTCAACTCCAACACTGCCAACCCTTTCACGACCGGCGGCACCGGCAGTTACGGGTTTAACTTGCAACCGTCGCAGATCGCCGCGGGCGGCTCGCGATTCTATTTAACGATTCAGGCTCCGGATTATCTGAATCGCAAGATCCAACTCGACATCACGCCGGGTCTGCAAAATCTGCTCTACAACGTGACGATGACGTCACTGGACGGACAGCCCGTCGCGGTCGCCGGCGGCTTCACCCTGACGACGACATCGGTGAAACTAGCCAACGTCTTCGGACTGTTCGGCAACCTCCCGTTGTTCGCCCAGCGCATCATCAACGTCAGCAAGACCGCCGATCGCTCGACGGCCCAACCCGGCGATCGCGTGAAATACACGATCGACTTCTCCAACGCGTCGTCGCAGGATGTCGGACCGACCGAGGTCGTCGACACGCTGCCGGCCGGCGAAGTCTACGCGCCCGGAAGCGGGCAGGTCGACGGCGTGGCCACCGAGCCGACCATCTCCGGGCGCACGCTAACGTGGTCGTTTCCGACGCTGCCAGCGGGAGCGACGCATGCGATTACGTACTACGCGATCATTTATCCGACGGTTGCGGCGGGAACCAATCTCGTCAACGGCGTGACGGTCAGCGGAACCATTCCGACAACGCACGTGCACGCGTCGGGGACCTCGTCGGTCACGGTTCAAGTGATCACGGGCGCGTTCACGCAACGCCGCGTTATTACCGGCCGCGTCTTCTACGACTATCAGCACACCGGCCGCTTCGTGCGCGGCGATAAAGGTATCCCCGCCGTTCGGATCTATCTCGAGGATGGCAGTTCGGTCGTGACGGATCCGCAGGGACGCTATTCGTTCCCGAGCGTGCGCCCGGGTATGCACGTTTTGCGTTTGGATATCACGACGCTGCCCAAGGACGCGCAACCGTCACCGATCCAGCGAATGAACTCTACCTACGGCATGCAGCGTCTGGTTCACGGCGTTTTCGACGACGGTTTGATGGACGACGTCGAGTTCGCCCTGGTGTCGCTGTGACGAATCGTTGGCTGCAGCGCATCGTTGCGACGATCGTCGCGATCGGCCTGATCGCGGCGACGCGCTTCCCGTCGCTCTCCGAGACGCAAGTCGCGCCGACGGTTCCGGCCGTCGCGCCGTCGCCATCTGGGGCGACGGCGGTACCCGACGCGACGCCGATACCCGTGACGACGCCCTCGACGACCTACGGCGATTTGCAGCACCTGACGTATACCGCGACGGGTCCGCTCACCGCCTCGTTCTTTGCGCCCGAAAACGGCGAGTCGTCGTCGATCGGCGCGATCTCGGCGACCGTCACGACCGTCGCCGGGGCCGGAGTTCAAGTGCTCGTCAACGGGACGATCGTACCGGCGCGCCAACTCGGAAAGCGGACCGTCGATACCAAGACCGGCGAGACGCGTTACTACTACTACGGCATTCCGCTCGAGCCGGGCCCCAACACGTTGACCGCGGTGCCGATCGGGGCCGACGACGTGCATGGCCTGGCCAGCACCGTGACCGTCTACGGACCGGGCGACCCGTCGTCGATTCGCACCGCCTTCGAACAGCACTTGATCGCCGACGGACAAAGCGTCGCGCCGTTGGATATCTCGGTGATCGATCGCTGGGGGCACGCGGCGATGCCGCTGCAACGCTTACGCGTTACGATCTTGCGCGGCGATGCAACCTTCGTCAACTTGCCGGCGGCGCCCGATTCGCAGCCCTCGGCCGCACCCGGACAAATGCCTGCCACGCCCGCGCCAAGCGATAACTCGTCGTCGAATCCGGGCGTCGGACGCGTCTTTGAAGGCCCGACCTCGCCGGGCGGCTTTACCCGCATATCGCTGGTCGGCGGCATGGTTGCCGGAACGCTCGAGTTGCTGATCTCCGTCGGCGACGTGCAAGAGCACAAGACGTTTTATATCGATCCCTACCTTCGCAGCGCGTTCGTGAACGGTGTGATCAGCGTGGGCGCGGGTTCGATGCCGGCTTCGGTCGACGGCGATGCAATCAACGACAACGGCGGCGCCCGGCGCCTGCGCGGCGCGCTCTACGCGACCGGCAAAGTCGGCAAGGACTCGCTGCTCACGACCGTCTACGAATCGCAGAATCGTCTCACCCAACTGTCGTCGCTGGGGCCGTACACGCAAGATCCTAACGAGCGCCCGTATCAAACCTACGGCGATTCATCGCAACAGATTAGCGAATACCACTCCAACGATCGCTTCTACGCGCGCTTGGATCACAAGCGCGACAATCTGCTGTGGGGCCAATATACCGCTACCCTCGACAACTCCGAGGTCGGCGCCTATTCGCAGTTCCTCAGCGGCATCAAGGGCGAACTCGAACTGGGGCGCAATCAAAACGCGCACCTGATGGCCTTTAGCGCGCGCAACGACCTGGCGTACGTGCAGCAGATCATTTTGCCCAACGGCTTGTCGAGCCAGCAGCTCAACCAACCGCTGCAGCCCAACATCGTGGTGGATTCCGACAACATTCTGTTGACGATTACCGATCGGCGAACCGGAGCGATTCTTTCGCAGACGCCGCTGGTCCGCAACGTCGACTACACGATCGATTACGCGACCGGGATCCTGCGCTTTATCAACATTCCGCTGCCGTTCGATCCGCTGGGCAATCCGCAGATTCTGGTCGTGCAGTATCAATACCAAGGTGCCGGCGTGAAATCCGAGAGCACCGGCGGCTCGCTCAAGATCGATTTCGGCGGTCCGGAATCAAAATCGGCGCTGCAGTTCGGGTACGTCAACGACTCAAGCGGCGGCCAGAACTTCGCGTTGTTCTCCCAAGAACTGAGCAAGACGTGGGACAACGGCTCGTGGTCGATCGCCCACGCCGATTCGTCGGGAACGGTGCCGCTCCCGGGCGTGACCACGACGACGCTGGGCGGCAGCGGCCAGGCGTTGGCGGCCCACCTCGACCTGCATCGCGGCTTCGACGCGATCTCGCTGGCGGTCGATAAATCGACGGCCGGATACAACGATCCGTTCGGCGGACTTTCGACGCCGGGCTTGGGCAACTACCAAGCGCAATGGACGCATGTGGTTCCCAAGAAGAGCGCGCTGACCGCCAGCTTCGACGCGCAAACCGATAACTACCAAGGGCAAAACAACCAAGAACGCGACATCTCGCTCTCCTACCAGTGGTTCCTGAAGAAGCTGACCATACTGACGGGCCTGGTCCAACACGAACAGCAGATCAACATCACGACGACGGCGACTCCCGCGCCCAGCACGTCGCCGACGCCGGTGCCGCTGCTGGGTGGATCGCAGACGCTGGCGCACGTGGCCGCGACCTATCAGGTGTCCCAACGGCTCTCGCTGGGCGTCGATGAGTTCCAGACGCTCTCGGGCAGCGACGTCGGCTCGACCCAGCCGACCCAAACCTTGGCCCAAATCAACTATCGGTTCCCGCAGAAGGGCGCGGTCTACGTTCGGGAATTATGGAGCGCGACGCCGCAGGCGACCTTCGCAAACTCGGTCTCGTCGCTGACCACCGGCCTCTCGTCGACGCATACGACCGAAATCGGCGTCACGCGCCAGCTTTCGCCGACGACCACGGTTAGCAGCCAATATACCATCGATCAAACCGGCAGCGCGGCCAACATCTATTCGTCGCTGGGCGTCGATCAGTCGTTCAAGTTCAATCCGAAGTTCGGCGGCAACCTGTTCGTGCAGGCCGCCAACGCGCAAGGCGGCGCGCAAAGCGGCTTTAGCGTCTTCGGCTTGACGTTGGGATATGCCAACGGCCAGAAGATGCGCACGACGTTTTCGTACCAGGATCGATCCGGCGGGGGCGGCGGCAGCACCGCTAGTCTAGGCGTGGCCGGTCACCTCAACCCGGAGATCTCGCTGGTCGGGACGCTGCAGCGCGCCTATGGCAACGGTCAATCCGCCATCAACGACCAGGTTTCGCTGGCCTATCGTCCGGTCGACAGCGATCGCTGGACCGCGTTGTTTAACTACACGCGCTCCAACGGTTCGGACACGACCGTCAGCGGCATCGGCAGCGTCCTTACGTTCGAAGAGCTCTTCCGTCCGTGGAACGGCTTCGAGCTGACCGGCAAATACGCATACAAACTCGATGGCGATGCGAATTACCTGGCGCATACCTCGCTGATCGGTTTGCGAGCCAAGCAAAACATCGGCCCGCGCTTCGACGTCGCCGCCGAAGTCCGCGAAGTCAGCGTTCCGTCGATCTCGCTCTCCCATTCGACGGACTTTGCTGCCGAAGCCGGCTACCAACTCGGTAACAGCGCACGCGTGGCGGCCGGATACAACTTCTCGGGCAGTGCGGATCCGTCGCTCCTGGGCCACCCGCAACGCAAGGGTTTCTACGTGACCTTAACGACGCTGGTCGACCGTATCTTCGGCTGGGGTAAACCATAACGTGTCGAAAGGGAGCGCGATGCGAGTAAAGGATCGCTTGAAGCGAATCGTCGTCGTCGTGATAATATTCGCGCAGGTCGTGCTGTTTACGTCCAGCGTCGAACGCAATCAAATCGAGGTCGCGCGCGCGAGCGTTGCGGCCCCCTGCGGAAACGGCGCCGACGGCGCCGGCGGGACGTTAAGCGGACCGGTCAATACCTATTGGTCGCAAGCCTCCGTTCTCGGGACGCTGGCCGCCGCCAGCAATACCGTCACGTTGGGAACCATCGATGCCACCGGTGGCGGCGCGGCGACGGGCGTGAAGGCCGGCGACGAATTGCTGATCATCCAGATGCAAGACGGCACCTTCACCGATACCAATGCGTCTACGTACGGTGACGGCGCCACCGGATCGGGGTACACGGCCTTAAGCAGCGCCGGACTCTACGAATACGTTCGCGTCGATGCGTCGGTCGTAGGGACCAAGACCACCGGGTCGGTTGCGATCGACGGCGCGGGCGCCGGCTTCGGTTTGCTCAACACCTACCACGAAGCCGCGGCCACGGGCAGCAGCGGTATCGAAACCTACCAAATCATTCGCGTGCCGCAATATACTACCC
>DATKGB010000115.1:0-10691 GCA_035544315.1 Verrucomicrobiia bacterium | reverse complement strand
GACGGGGCTCCTTGCTATTGGCCGCGAGTCGCCGGGACGGCTCGCGCGCTCTGTTAATCAGCGGGTCGTTGGTTCGAGTCCAACACTCGGAGCCACATGAATAAGGGCCCATCGTTATGATGGGCCTTTATTTTTCTGCCGCGCATACAGTTGGATTCGAGCTCGTGTAGCCAAACGTGTGGCTGTTTCAGGCGCCCTTAGGTTTTCTACACGTACGATCTATAAACGATCCCCGGCTACGGTGATCCGAGGATCTCCGTGACGATCCGGTCGGCATGGTAGACGTGCGTGAGGCCGGCGATGATCGCGCGGCTGTCCAGAGCCACGGATCGATTCAAGCGCGGGTCGTAGCCGAAGGCGCCTCCGAGCGAATGAATATTCCCGTCGAAGATCAAGCCGACGACATCGCCATTCTTGTCCATTAGGGGGCTGCCGGAATTCCCGCCGATGATGTCGTTGGTCGTGCTGAGGTTCATCGGCGTTTGTGGGTCCAGCGATGATTTCGCGGCGAGCCAGCTCTGTGGGAGAACGTAGGGGTCTGCGTTGCTCGCGTGATTGAAGAGGCCGCCGATCGTCGTGAACGGCGGGATGACCCCATGGCTGTCGCTGAAGCCCGCAACGGCTCCGTAACTCAGGCGCAACGTGAACGTTGCGTCCGGATAGACGCTGGTTCCGTCGATCGCAAAGCGCGCCTTGGCGATGGATTCTGAGAATTGGCGAGACGGGTTGGTCACGGCGTCTTCGTATTGCTTTTGCACGCCGCGCGCTTGCGCGTCGATGCGGCTCGCGAGTTGGATAAACGCATCGTCCGAGGCTTGGACCGCCGGCTCCCCGCCGTCATAAAGTTTCTTGCGGACGCTGACATCGCCGAGCTTGGTATTGGCGACCAAATACTGAGCCGCGTCGGCCGGCGAGCGGCCTTGCAAAACATCCCTGACGAACGGGTCGTCCGGGCCGAATTCGCGGCGCAAGGTATCGAGGGCGAAAGCCAGGTTGAGCTGCTCGACAGCCGGATAGATCGGCCTCGGATCGAACAGTTCTTCGGGCAGTGTGACGAGTGCTGAATCGCTGAACTCCGGCAGGCGCTGCGCGTTCGGCTTAGCCTTCTCAACGGGCAGGCGAACCAACGTTTGCGCGATTCCAAAATACGCGGTGCTCTGATCAAAGATGCCGCCGCTCTTGTATGCCTCGGCGGTGCCCAGGCGTTCGCGCAGCGTCTGAAGCGCCGCGAGCTTGGTCCACGCGTCTCCGTATTGCACCTGCAGCGCCCGCTGCCTCGCGACTCGTGCGCGTAGTGTGTGTTCCTTCGATTCCAGCGTTGCAAATAATGCCGGATCGTCGAGGGCTTGCAACTGTCCGACGACGACCTTGTAGTCATTCTCGACAAAGAAGAGTTCGTCGTTGGTCGTGCGCTGCTGTTCCACGCCTAGCGTTTGATACTGCTCGAGGAGTCCGCGCAACTCTGAGAGGGATGCGAGTTCTTTTGGGAGCGCAACGTCGCGCAAGTATTCGAGTTGGGCCACGGTGAGCTCGCGTTGCGTCGAGCCGGGATTTCCAGCGACGAAGACCGGGTCTCCGGGCTGCGAGCCGTTCTTGCTCCAACGAAGGTAGTCCGGGGTGTCCGACGGCTTGCCGTTCCCGTAAACGCGCAAGAGCGCAATATCGAAATCGAAGCGCGGGAAATTGAAATTATCGGGATCGCCGCCGAACTGTGCGACGGCGAACTCCGGCGCAAAGACCAATCGCACGTCACGGAAGCGATTGTACTTGTAGACGTCGTACACGCCGCCATGATAAAGCGAGACGACGTCGCAGCGAATCGAGGAATCCGTTGCGCACGCTTTTTGCAACTTCGCGTTCTCGGCACGGCTCGCCGTCGTAATCGCAGCGCCGCTCAAACCCTTGGTCGCCGCAAGCATTTCTTTGGTCACGTTGGTGATCGATGTTAACTGGTCGATTTCGAAGCCCGGACACTTGGTCTCATCGGCTTGTGTCTTGGCATAGAAGCCGCTTTGCACCAGATTGTTCTGCGCCGTCGAGAGCGCGTCTTCGCAATCGACCGCGCAATGGTGATTGGTCATCACCAGACCATGCGGTGAAATGAACGATGCGGAACAACCGCCGGCGATCCTCAAAGCCGAGGAGCGGATGTGGTCGAGCCACGCCTGCGATGGCGCAAACCCGTATTTTGTCCCAACGGCTTTACTAGGGAAGTGATCGAACGTCCACATGCCCTCGTCGGCAACGGCGACGTTTCCAAGCGCGAAAAACAGCGCCATGGTGAAAGCTACCCCAATTTTCATCCGTCGCTTGTTCGTTTCCCCAGGGTCGCGGTCCTCGCCTCGATCCACCACGGCAGCACGTGCGCCGGCACTTTGCGGGTCGATGGCGAAGCTACCGCCCATACGCCTCGGTGACGCGGAGTTTTCCTAGCCGCAGCCGGAGGTAGCCGTGACGGTAGGCGTAGCCGTTACCGCGCCGCCGCCCGTTACCGTAAGTGTGGTATTGACGGGGGAGTAGTTGAAGGGATCGGCAACGGTGAAGGTGGTTGCCGAGGTACCGCTGGACGGCGAGACCGTAATTTCGCTTGAATTGCTGACGAGAGTGAACGACCCGCTATAGTTGGATTGTGAGATCGTGAACGTCGACGAATTGGACGGCGGGCAGACGATGCTAATGGTGTTGCCGCTGACGTTGGCGCCGGCGAACGTTATCGCGCCAGGCGTCGGCGAAGGCGATGCCGTCGCCAACGCAGTTCCGCCCGGGCCACTGCACGACGCGAATGCGAGCGAGAGGCTGGCGGCCGCGAAAAAACCAGCGAGGCGGGGGATTCTTATCATGGGAACCTCCGGGCGATAGCGATGCGGTAAGTATAGCACGCGCCCGTCCCCGTAGCCTTTCCGCTCCCTAAGGCGGCAGACGCTGTCAGAAGTCCAGGCCGATGTAGGGGCCGTCGCGGATCATGAAGCCTGCCCGATTCCCTGGGCGGAGCGTGCGCATTTCTTGATAGAGTCCCACGATGAGTCCGGCTCCCGACTTGCCGAGCTGCCAGCGGAACCCGCCGTCGAACGAGACGATGTCGAACGTTACGCTGCCCGAGCCGTACGCCCCGACGGCCGCCGGGTAGTAATAGAGCGACGCGAACTCATCGAAGCGCCGGCGTGTGTCGGCGAAACGCTCGAGCCCGGCGCCGAGACCCCGCAACGGTCCGTAGCCGTACGGATAAACGTAGTTCGATTGCGCCTGCAAATAGCCCAAGCCGGCGTAGATACCGAGCACGCGGGTGCATCTGGCGACGTGCGCTTCCGACGTCCGATCGGTGGCAACGAACCACGGTACCGAGACGGTCGGCCCGGCGATGGTATGAACGACGGTCAGCGTTGCCATACTCGAATGTTGGGAATCGTATTGGCTGAAATGCGATTGAATTGAAAACGCGAAATCGCCCATCTGAAAGGTCGCCTTCGCGAAATACGAGCCCAGAGAATCTTCGCCGTCGGATGCGATCTGGTTATAATTGTCGGCGATTTGCTTTGCGATCGCGACGTGCATGGTATTGGTTTGCGTGCATTGCGCCGCAAGCGCATTCCCGCGCGCCGCGAAGCACGCCAGCGCAAGGCATGCCGCGGCGCATATTCCTAGCCTGGTTCTCGGCACGATTTTCCTCTTCGTTACAAAAATCTACGTGGTTCCGGAGCGGTGGAGGCGTCGATCATTGGTTCGTCGTTTCGCCCGAGGGCTTCGCGCCGCCACGCTCGATTCCCCACGGCAGCACGTGCGGCGGCACTTTGCAGGTCGATGGCGAAGATAGTGCCCATGACGACCCAGCAGTATAGCCAGGCACGCGCCGTGGAATCGGAGCAAGCACTCCCCGATGGTTTCGGGTCGTTGGGACTGGACGCCGCGCTGGTGGCTGCGACGACCGCTTTAGGGTACGAAGAGCCGACGGCGATTCAGCGCGAGGCAATCCCGCCGCTGCTGCTTGGACGCGACGTGCTCGGGCAGGCAGCGACCGGGACCGGCAAGACCGCCGCTTTCGCACTGCCGTTGCTAGAGCGCATCGGGCGTGGCGACGGCTCGCAACGCGCGGTACGCGGATTGGTCCTGGTACCGACCCGCGAGCTGGCGATGCAAGTAGCCGAAGCGGTGCACAAATACGGGCGGTTGCTCGAAATCCGCGTGCTGCCGATCTACGGCGGTCAATCGGTTCAACAACAACTGCGCGCGTTGCGTCGGGGCGTCGACGTCGTGGTTGCGACCCCGGGACGCGCGCTGGATCACCTTCGTCGCGGAACGCTGGATTTGAGCGGCGTCGAATTTCTCGTGCTCGACGAAGCCGACGAGATGCTCGACATGGGGTTTGCCGACGAACTCGACGCGATCCTGGAAACCCTTCCGGCTCGCAAGCAGACGGCACTCTTCTCCGCTACGCTGCCACCGCGCATTCGCGCGATCTCCAAGCGGCA
This sequence comes from Verrucomicrobiia bacterium, assembly GCA_035544315.1. GTDB lineage: Bacteria > Vulcanimicrobiota > Vulcanimicrobiia > Vulcanimicrobiales > Vulcanimicrobiaceae > JALYSX01. The sequence goes on along the minus strand of DATKGB010000115.1, from coordinate 6,225 downwards.
TCTACACGATCCGGTGCACGTAACGATCGCCAACGAAACGGTCGTGCCCGGCAAGAAGCCCAGGATTCGCGAGGTCGCGTACGTCGTCGGACGCGCGCACAAGGTCGCGGCGCTCGCGCGCGTGATCGACATGGAAGCGCCGACGTCGGCAATCATTTTTTGCCGGACGCGAACCGAAGTCGATGAACTGACCGAAACCCTCGGCGGTCGCGGTTATGGCGCCGAGGCGATTCACGGGGGGCTTTCCCAAGATCAACGCGATCGTGTGCTGCGCCGCTTCCGCGATGGCACCAGCGAGATTCTGGTTGCCACCGACGTCGCGGCGCGCGGTTTGGATATCGAACACGTTTCGCACGTCGTCAACTACGACGTTCCGTCGTCGCCCGACGCGTACGTACATCGGATCGGTCGGACCGGACGCGCCGGTCGGCAAGGTGTGGCGATTACGTTGGCCGAGGCGCGGGAACATCGCCTCCTGCGCAACATCGAGCAGCACACCAAGCGCAAGATCGCAGTGGCTTCGGTTCCGACGGTTCAGGATCTTAAAGCGCGCCGTATCGAGTTGACGCAAACAGCGTTGGAAGAGGCGCTCGAAGCCGGCGGGTTGGAAAGCTATCGCCGCGTCGTCGAGGCGCTCGCAAACGACCACGACGTGCTCGATCTCGCCGCGGCCGCGGTCAAACTCTTCGACCTCGCTCGCGACGGCGGTGTCAAGGATGAAGCCGACATTCCGGCGATCGCCGCGCCGGCAGCGCCGGCGTTTGTTAAGGGGCGCCAACGCGAGCGAGTACCCTTAGGCGCCGCGCGACCGCGTTTGCGAACCGAAGATTCGGCCCGCATTCACATCGATATCGGTCGCGATTCGGGCATCCGCCCGGCCGACTTGGTCGGCGCGATCGCCAACGAAGCGCGTCTTCATTCGCGCGATATCGGCGCGATAAAAATCGGTGAGGCGTCCTCCATCGTGGAAGTACCCGCCGACCAAGCGCAACGCGTGATGGCCGCCCTGCGCGAGACGACCATTCGGGGCAAAAAACCTGTCGTGCGAATCGATCGAGGAAAGTAACGTGCGCAAAGTCAACACGAACGATATCGAAGAACTCTCGTGGACGTCGCCCAAGGGAACCTTCATTGGATTCGGGCGGCAGGTGTCAGAAGCGCTCGGTCGGGAAGCGCGCTCCACCGATCTGATGAAACGTCATCCGTTCGACGTTGAGATCGCGCGGATTCCGGCGGGCAAACGGCCGTTTCCGTATCATTCCCACAGCATGCAGTGGGAGTTTTACCACGTGATCTCGGGCGCCGGCACGGTCCGGCACGAAGGCGGGACGACCGCGATCGGTCCGGGTGACGCGTTCATCTTCCAACCCGGTCAGCCGCATCAATTTACCGCCGACGATGCCGAAGATCTCGTGCTCTACGTCGTAGCCGACAATCCGATCGGCGAGTCTTGTCACTATCCCGACAGCAACAAATGGGTCGTCTATTCACCTCACCGGCAAATGATCCGGTCCGACGCGCTCGACTATTACGACGGAGAGGAATGAGCGTGTCGGGCAGTATGTCAACGAGTTACTTCAAGGCGGAGTCTACCGTGTGGGCAAGTTCGGCGAGGTGGGCGCGAGTTACCACGTCGAGACCGCGTCCATGCAGGGCGACTCGCAGCGTTCCAGACAAGTTCGCCAGTTCTAATCGCGCCAACGCCTGGGCATCAGGTGGGGTGCCCGTCGCGGGTTTGTTGGCGAGCGCAATGAGTGTGTCGGCATAGTTACGCTGAAGGTTCCGACGTACGAGCGGCAGCGAACGCAGGTTTCGATTCTGCAAATCGCCGTAGACGCTGCGTTGAAGCGACGCAAAGAGATCGTCGATCGTCAATGTCGGGGTTACGGATTCCAGTGGGTTCTCGTCGATGCGCGCTAAGACCACCGGCAGGAGCATGTAGTGAATCGCGTTCATCTGCTGCGCACCGATCGCCTCGACGATTGGGAAATCGTGTCGGACCGGCGGGTCGTACGCCCACTTCGGAAGGTTGCCGTATCCCTCCCAACTGGTATATCCGTATCCCGACCATTCGCTGTAGGTGAGCCGATTGAGCAGCGCCGGTGAAAAGTTCCAGGCGGAGTCCGAGAAGAGATACCGATCGAGCATCGCGAGCGCCTGTTTCTGCGTCGCCAGCGGAACGGGCGTAATCGGCACGTGGGCCTGCGGGTCGCCGCGATGCGCCCACGAGAGGTACTGTCCGCCAATCCAATGCGACGGAACCGATGCGCAGTAATCGTAACTGCGTAGATAGCGGGAAAACTGTTGCGTCTCCAGCTCGTACGCGCCGCCCTCTTTGGGTAGTCGGCTGTTGAGCGAGTCCATAAGCCCGCGATACATCTTCACCTGCACGCGACACCACGCGAACGTGTCGTCGGTTAAGTCGCCCTGTTCGACGCGCGGGTCGGAAGCATGCCCGCTGTACCACGCCACGTCTTCATCCGAAGCGTAACGGTAGCGCGGATCCGACCACGCGGACGCCCACTTGCGTAGCGTCGGCAACTCGGCTTGGGGTGAGTTCGCGCCGGGAATGTCCGCGTATCCCCAGTGAATAACGTAGTAATCGTAAGGCCCGGGTGTCATTTGAAAGTACGTGCCTTGATTGTCGCCGCGCGGCCACAGGTTGATTGGGGCGTACTCCATCGCTGACGCCGCGACGCCGTACTTCTGTGTGAACGCCATGCTCTGTAAATTCTTTGCAGTGTAGGCTTGCGAAGCGATGAAGTTATGCTGCATCCCTTGATTGTGCCCCGTCTCGTGCAGAATCTCTGCAAAGATGGCGTCGTGTATGAAGGAGGCCGGAACGGGATCGGTGTCCCGACCGTAACGCACCGGATCGACGACGTAACGCCACTCGTCCACCGGCGAACTACCGCTCGTGGAAGAGATTAAGATCCCGGTGCGAATTTCTTCACCGGTACGCGGATCGATGATCGTCTGTGAGTCGGCGCCGAAGCTCGGCTGGGCTTCGGTCAGCCACCGCAGCACATTGTAGCGGACGTCGTCGGGGTCCCAGTTCGGGTCGTCCGGCTGCGGCTTTACTTCGATCGCATCGAGAATCCCGATTCCTGCGTAAACGGCATTCCACGCCAGCACGCCGTCGGCGATCGCACCGCGATACTGCGTCGGTACCGTGTTGCTCATGTAGAAGACCATCGGATGACGCGCACGCGAGGGTCGCGTCGGGTCGGCCGGATCGAAGTTCCAGCGTTCGATGTAGCGCAACCTATTCTGGCGCGCATAGTCGTTGAACTCGAGATAAACATCGTCGTAGAGCCCGATCCGGTCGTCGGCCAGACGGGGACGATAGTCGTCGTTTGGCAGCGTCATGAAGTTATAGGCGACTTTAATTTCCTGCCGTCGCGCATCCGGCGCCGTATCGATCACGTGTTTCGCGTCGGTTACCCAACTTTGTCCGACTTCGATCAGGTCGTTCTGCGGAAAGGCTTTCGTTGAGGTAAAGAACGTCAGGCTCGGATCGAGGCGATACTGGTCTTCGTCCGAGAGTCCTGGATCGATCACGTTGCGTAAGTCGAGCTGGTCGCCGAGCAGTGACGACGCATTGAAGATCACGTTGCCGTTGCCTGAATCTTCAGCTACGATTGCCCCGACGCCAACCACCGAGTTCGGAAAATTATTCAAAATCGCAAGCTGACTGGCCGGGTCGCCGGGCGCCACGGCATACGAGTTCGGCCAGACAATCGCAATCTCGTCACCGTGCCGCTCGAAGCGCACGAGTTCGCTCGGCAGATAGTCGTTGTCGCCCCAAACCACGCCCCCCGCGAGCCCGCTGCCGGTGGCAATCGTCTCCAAATAATCCTTGTCGAGTTGGTCTTTCGTCAACTCAAGGTACACCCCGCCGTTCTTGTGCCAGATCGTAAATAGCCCCGGCTGCGAACGCGCGCCCTGCGTAAATGTTTGGTACGTTGAAGGCGCGGGCTCCGCCGCAGCACTAGCGGGACGCGGCACTGCAACGAGTGCGCCGACCACACCGGAAATGCAGGCGATACGGAAGAAGAAATGACGCATATCTCGCGACCCCATCAGACGAGCGAACGAGAGCTGAGGCTTCTGCAACGGCGGCAACAACCATGCAACTATTACGACGGAGTGGAGTAACGCTACGCGGTCAACTACCGCGGCGAGGCCAGATAGTTCGAGAGCGCCGTGGCCATGAGACGTTTTACGGTGCCGTCGGCAATCAATCGTGCGACGTCTTTGGAAAACCTCGCTGAAAGCTTGGACGAGCACGGCGAGCTCTTGCCGAACGCGAGGTAGAGCCCTTCGGTTACGAAATTCGGTTCGACGATCTTGAGCTTGCCCTTGGGAGCCCCGGTCAGGGCCGGATAGTAGCCCGCCAGTCCGTAGTCGGCCTCCTTGTCGATGATCGTTTGGTAGACTGCGGCAAAGCCGTTCACTCGTCGCACCGTCAACTTGGCGTGCATGAAGGCGTCGAACCGTGCACCATACACCTCGCCGGCGCTGACCGCGCCGTGTTTCCCAATCAAGCTGTTCCAATTCTTGTAAACGAAATGCTCGTTCGCGCGCACCAGCACCGCCGAGGGATCCGGCGCAAACGCCGGCCGGACGTAGTCGAGGAATTTCGCGCGCTCTTGCGTCAGATAGATGCCGACGATGGCATCGGCTTTACCGCCGCGCACGGCCTGCTGAGCCGCAGCCCAGCTGCCTTTGTTGACGACCACGATCGGAATGTCCGCATCCTTAGCCAGGCGGCGCACCAGAGCGATGCCGGCGCCCTCGAGGGTGCCTCCGGCGGCCCACGCGACCGGTGGGTATGAGGGATGTCCGGTGAGCACCAGTCGCGTGCAGCCGGCCCGCTTAGCCGAATCCGCCGAAACGGCCGCGGCACAAGCAATGCCCAGCGAAAGGGCGCAAAGGAAGGCTACGATCCGTATCGTCATGAGCGTGAAGTTTATGGCCGCCGTCCGATTGTCCCGCCCTTGGCGCAAGAGCTTTCCGGCGATTCGCCGAAGATGCGCGTCACTATGACGTTTCGTTTTCTCGCGCTTGCGATCGCCGCGAGCCTCGCCCTTGCGCCGCTGCAATCCTCGGCGGCACTCTCCAACTCGGGCAGCGCACCGGTCGGTACCGGCGCGCCCACCGTCGTCGGGCAATCGCTCGACGGCACCGCGATTCGTTCCTCGGATTTGCGCGGCAAGGTGGTGGTCCTGAATTTCTGGGCGACCTGGTGTCCGCCGTGTCGCGCGGAAACGGCCGACATGATTCGCGGATACGGCGCATTACACGGCGACGACGTTGCTTTTCTTGGCGTAGATACGACCGAAAATGCCGCGGTCGTCAAGACCTTCGTTTCGATCAACGGCATTCCGTATCCGACCGCGATCGCAGCGCCCAGCACGTTAAACGCTTTCGGCGTCGAGGCGCTCCCGACGACGATCGTGATCGATGCGAAGGGCGTCGTTCGCGCACGCTGGATCGGCGAAATGGGCACCGCACGTCTGCGTTCCTACGTCGTCGCCGCACGACGCGGGAGTAATGCAAACTACTCCACTCCCGAACAGCTCAAGATCGATTCGATGCTGGCGCTCGCGCAGTTTTCGTTTTCGGGATCGCCCGCGCACGTTTCGGCGGTCGTCGCGCGCGCGAACAAGGCGTTGAACGACGTAACCGCTTACACGGCCAAACTCAACGCCGCAACGACGCCTCGCTACGATTACGAACGGACCGAGCACGAGCAGGGCGCGCTCGAACTGCCGACCGCACTATCGGTCGCGCGGGCGGCCAAGACCTCCGACGAAAAAACCGCGGCGGCCAAACTGGTCGGCGGCGCCTACGGCGATTTGAATCGCTGGTCGGATGCCGCCAATACGTATCGCGCCGTGCTGGCAAAGCATCCGCGCGACCTCACGTTCACCGGTCTCCTGGCGTATTCGTACTACCGCTTGCACGACTATGGATCGCAGGCGGGCAGCGCGCGCGCCTGGACGGCGCTGGCCCCCAACGATGCCGACGCTTGGGATAGCTTGGGCCTGGCAAACGAGCGCCTGGGGCAGTTCGCCCAAGCGGCGCCCGCCTACGAACGCGCGGTCCGTCTGCTGCGCAAGACCGCCGACCGCACGCCCGTGGGAAAGACCGGCCAAGCCGACGTCGCCGTCGCCGATGAATCGCTCGACCTGGCCGACGTCTACGTTGCGCTTGGCGACG
>DATKGB010000114.1:0-6774 GCA_035544315.1 Verrucomicrobiia bacterium | reverse complement strand
TTTTGACCTGCATGTGGCTGCAATCAAAGAAGGAAGCCTCGCGGACGGTACGCGCCAAGCGGTGGTGGTCATCGCGTGCGATTTCCCGGTGGGCGGCACGGCTGCGGCGTATCTGTTTGACGAGCGCACATCTACTGCCGTCTTATTGAAACAGGTCGCCACGGCGAACTGGGGTGCCGACTGGGGAGCCGGCCCGGACTCGATTCACATACGCTTCACAAACCGTTTCCTCTACGTAGACGCGTGCAAAGACACCGACTGTACTCTTAGCGTCGTCACGACCTACGCGCTACGCGGCGGTAAGCTCGTTCAAGTCTTCGTGCAGACGCACAAGGCACCTTAACTTAATGTGTTTTCTCCAATTCATCCGGCGAATGCGCGGGCTAAACCCGGATTCAGACTGCGTTTACATTATCACTTATGAGTAAAGAGAAATCGGCGCCGGCTAAGAAGGCTCTGAGCCTTCAACACGACCGCCGTAACGTCTACGGCGAGAGCCCGCATGCCAGCCGCAAGAACATCCCCCGCGGCAAGCAACGCAGTCATCAGCATGAGCGGCGAGCCGTCAGCCAAGAACTTGGCGGGCTGGGCGTTTCTCCGGACGACGACATGCTCGTAGCCGTTGAGAGCGCCGCCAAAACGGTAGCCCGCGCCGCGAAACGCAAGGCGTTTCGGAAAACGCCCGACGAGCCCTTGGCAAAGGTACTTGCCGACAAGCAACGTCGCGTCCCGTCGCCGCGGGCTCCCGCCGTTCGCACCAGAATCATGTACGTCGAGTCGAAAGCGGATGGCCTCGTCGGCCCCGCACGCATCGGGCGGGTTTCGCTCTCCAAGACCGGGCGAACCGTTTACTACCGTGGCCGCGCCTTCCAGCGATTCAAAGGCTACAAGGCAAACTATTTCGACACGGGAACGTTCGAAGAATATTGGGTCTCGGGTCCACGGAAAGACGGCAACGATCGACTTTACGCGGGCGGCCCACCCGTTCACATCGACGACGACGTTCGAGACGAGTACTGGGCAGTGATTCGCAAACGCGCGCCGGCGCGGAAATGAGGAGAACGCGTTAAGACGTATTTTCGCCACCTCATCAGGCGAATGCGGGCTTAGAATCTACGCTCGCTCGCCGCCGGGTAGGATCAGGGCTTGGCCGGTCGCCTCGGATTGGCAATAATCGATCGCTGCGGCGGCTACCTCGTCGACGCGAACGATACGGCCTTGCGGGTTGCTTTGCGCCAACTGCTCGCGCGCGGCTTCGGGAGTCATCCCGGTGTGTTTAACGATGCTTTGAATCGCCTGATCCATCATGTCGGTCTCCACGTACCCGGGGCAAATCGCATTGGCGGTTATCCCGGTTCCGGCGTACTCGGCAGCGATTGCGCGGGTGAACCCGACGACGCCGTGCTTGGAAGCGCAATAGGCAGAAATATATGCCGCTCCATCCAAGCCGGCCGTCGATGCGATATTAACGATCCGTCCCCATTTGGCGGCTAGCATGTCGTCGATCGCGGCGCGCGTGCAGGCAAACGCTCCGGTGAGGTTGGTCGCGATGATGCGATCCCACAGCTCTTGGCTCGTTCGATGAAACGGCGCCGAAGCGGCGACGCCGGCGTTGTTGATCAAAATCGCAACCGGACCGTTGATAGCTCGCGCCGCCGCAAACGCCGACGCGATTTGGTCGGGATGCGCTACGTCGCAAGCGACATGGAAGAACCGTTGAGCATCCTCGGGCGCAAGCGGGGATCGGCTTAGGACGCTGACGGCGATTCCGCGCTCGGAAAGCGCTCCGGCAATCGCCCGCCCGATGCCGCGATTGCCCCCGGTAACGATCGCATGTTTAGATCGCATTGGCGTCTATTTCGTGCGCTCGTTCGATGCTCCGCTCGAGTTGTGATTTGCCCGGAAGATACTGCACCGGCCACGTCTGATCGCCATACCCAAGCTCCGCCGCGGCATGGAGCGTCCAGGCCGGATCCGCCAGATGCGGACGGCCCAGCGCCACCAAATCGGCGCGGCCCGACGCCACGATCGCGTTGACTTGATCGGCCTCCGTAACGTTCCCGACGGCCATCGTCGCGATGTCGACCTCATTGCGGATGCGATCGGCGTAAGGCGTCTGGAACAGCCGTCCGTAGACGGGCTTGCCCTCGGGTGACGTCTGGCCGGTCGAGACGTCGATCAGGTCGGCGCCCGCTTCTTTGAATGCGCGCGCGACCTGGACGGCGTCCTGGCCGGTGATGCCGTCGGCGTGCCAGTCGGTGGCCGAAATGCGCACCGACATCGGACGCCCCTGCGGCCATACCTCACGCATCGCGCGAAAGATTTCCAACGGGTAGCGCAAACGATTGGCCAACGATCCCCCGTACTCGTCGGTACGCTTGTTGCTCAACGGGGTGATAAACGACGATAGCAGATAGCCGTGCGCGCAATGCAGCTCGACCATATCAAAGCCCGCTTCGATCGCCCTTCGCGTCGCGCGCACGAACTGGTCGGCAATCTCATCCATCTCCGCTCGCGTCAGTTCGCGCGGTAGTTGATTCTGCGGCGCGTACGGGACCTCCGACGGGCCGACGACCGGCCAGTTGCCGTCGTCGAGGGGTTCGTCCATTCCCTCCCACATCAGTTTGGTCGAACCTTTTGGCCCGGAGTGCCCGAGTTGCAGGCAGATCTTCGCATCGCTGCGTTCGTGGACGAAGTCGACGATGCGCTTCCAGGCGGCACGGTGCTCGTCGTTATACATGCCGGTACAGCCCAGCGTGATGCGCCCTTGCGCGCTAACGCAGGCCATCTCGGTGAAGACCAAGCCGGCACCGCCCAGCGCGCGACTGCCCAGATGCACCAAGTGAAAATCGTTGGGAAGTCCGTCGACCGCGCTGTACATGTCCATGGGAGACACGACAACGCGGTTGCGGACCGTCAAGTCGCGCACGCGGAAGGGGGTTAGCATCGGCGGAACCGACGTAGACGCCGTCGCCCCGTCGAGGCGTGCGCGCTCCGTAGCGCGCGACGCGAACCATTCCTCCAGCCGCTCGACATAGGCTGTATCGCGCAAACGCAGGTTCGCGTGACCGATCCGCTGGCTGCGCGTGAGGAGGCTATAGGCAAATTGCTCGGGGGGCAGTTGGGCGTAGCGGGCGACGTTCTCGAACCACTCGGTGGAGTTGCGGGCGGCGTTCTGCAGCTTGAGCACCTCGACCTTACGCAGCGATTCGTATTCGGACAGCGCGTCGTCCAAGCGGGCGTGGCGCCCGAGCGCGTCGGCCAACCCGATTGCATCTTCCATTGCCAGCTTCGTGCCCGAACCCACCGAGAAGTGTGCCGAATGTGCGGCATCGCCCATCAGCACGAGATTGCCGTCGACCCAGCGCTCGTTGGAGACGCGGATGAAGTTGATCCAATCGCGTCCACCCAGATGGGCGGCGTTGGCCATCAAACGATGTCCCTGCAGATACCGAGCGAAGAGGTTTTCGCAGAACTCAATGGTTGTTTGGGTATCGGCGGAATCCAAGCCGTGCGCGAGCCACGTCTCCTCGCGGCATTCGACGATAAACGTCGAGGTGCTGTCGTCAAAGCGATAGGCGTGAACCGTAAACCAGCCGTGCTCGGTCTGCTCGAAGATAAACGTGAACGCATCGAGCGGGAGGGCCGTGCCCAACCATACGAAGCGACACAGGCGCTTATCCAAGCTCGGTCGGAACGTCGCGGCATCCGCGGTCCGAAGCGTGCTGTTAATACCGTCGCTGGCGATAACCAGGTCGTCGCCGGCATACGCCGAGAGATCGCCGGCTTGCGTTTCGAACTGCAAATCTACGCCCAACTCGCCGGCCCTGCGCTGCAGGATCCCGAGGAGCCGCTTGCGCGCGATTCCGCAGAAACCGTGACCGCCCGAAACGATCGTCCGGCCTTTGAAGTGGATCGCGATGTCGTCCCAATGCGCGAACGACGACACAATTTCGTCGTGCGTCGGCGCGTCGGCCTCGCGCAATTTTCCAAGCGTTGCATCCGAAAACACGACGCCCCAGCCGAACGTATCGAACGAGCGGTTGCGTTCGATCACGCGCACGTCCCACGCGGGGAACCGGGCTTTGACGAGCAGCGAGGCGTAGAGTCCGGCCGGGCCGCCGCCCACGCACGTGATTCGCATCAAGCGCGCTTGCGCACGACCATCAGTCCGTCGCATATCGCCAACAGCGTGCAATCGACGCGCTCGTCTTTACCGACCTTAACGTCGAGCGCGCGCAGAGCGTTGGTGCTTTCATCGTCGACCGATGGGTCGGCCACGTCGCCGCTCCAAAGCATATTGTCGATGAGGATCAGCCCGTTGGTTCTCACGAGTTGCAGCGACCGTTCGTAGTAACCGTCGTAATTGGGCTTGTCGGCATCGATGAACGCGAGATCGTAGGTGCCGGCTTGGCCCGCAGCCAGCAAAGAATCCAGCGTTTCCAACGCGGGCGCGAGCCGCAAGTCGATCTTCTCGGCAACCCCGGCGCGCTGCCAATACGCGGTCGCGACCGACGTGAACTCTTCGCTGACGTCGCAGGCCGTAACGTGTCCGTCGGCGGGCAGCGCCGCGGCCACTGCCAACGATGAATATCCGGTAAAAACGCCGATCTCCAAATAGCGCCGCGCGCCGATCGCACGGGCGAGCAGTGCCATAAACTGCCCCTGCTCGGGACCGATCTGCATGCCCGCGTTGCTGCGCTTAGATGTCTCGTCGCGCAACGCGCGCAGCACGTCGCTCTCCCGTACCGTCGTCTTGAGAATAAAGGCGTGAATGCGCTCGTCTTGGGGCGTATTTTTAGAACTCATGCCGGTGCCAACAGATCCGCAGCGATGGCGGTTGCAGCCCGCTTACCGGGGAACCCGCTGACGCAGCCGCCCGGGTGCGCGCCCGAGCCGCACAGATAGAGTCCCGGAACCGGCGTGCTCGTCGCGAACCGGTCCTCGTAAATCTGGCCGGGCAACAGTTCGCCGTGAAAGATGTTCCCGCCGACCAACCCAAAGCAGTCCTCGAGATCGGGTGCGGCCAGCAGTTGCCGATCCTCGATGGCACCCGGAAGGTTGGGCGCATAGCGCGCCAGCAACGCCACGATTTTGTGCGCGGCGGCTTCGCGCGTCGCGGCGGTCCAACCGTCGGCGCGATCGTAGGGAAAGTATTGCGCGAAAATCGAGAGGATGTGTTTGCCGGGCGGCGCGAGCGACGGATCGGTCGGCGTCTGCATGAAACACTCGAGCATCGGCTCGTCGCTCTCGCCTTTGGTGCGTCCGTCTTCGTAGGACTGCTGGAGATAGTCGATCGACGGGGCGACGTGAATGGTCGCGCGATGATGAGGTTGCGGCGCCGCTCCAGGCCGCGCCGTAAAGTTGGGCAGTTCGCCTAGCGCGAGATTAAGCTTAAGCGACGCGCCGTTGGTTTTCCAGGCATCGAGTTTTTTCACGAACGCCGCGTCGAGGGAGTCGCGCCCAACCAAATCGAGAAACGTGGTTTGCGGATGCGCGTTGGACGCCAACGCTCGCGCGACGATCTCGGTGCCGTCGTCCAAGACGAGCGCGCGCGCGACGCCGTCGCGCAATTCAATTCGCGCGACGCGTTTGTCGGTGACGATTTCCGCACCGTATTTTTGCGCGGCCGAGGCCAGGGCCGTCGAGATCGCGCCCATGCCGCCGCGCACGAATCCCCAGGCGCCTTGAACGCCCATCGCGCGGCCGGCGTAATGATGCGCCAATACGTAGCCCGTTCCGGCATCGCGCGGTCCGAGATTGGTGCCGATCAGCCCGTCGGTGGCTAGCGTCGCCTGAAGCACCGGCGTTTGCACGTAACGCTCGACGAGCGCAGCGGCCGATTCGCGCAGATCGCTATGCACGTCGGAAGCGAACCCATCCATGCGCGGCGCTTCGTCGGAGAACGTTTCGAACAGTGCGAGCCCCAGTTGCCCGGCGCGGCGTTCGAAGGCAAAAAACGAGCCGACGTCTGCCTTGTCAAACGCACCGATCTCGCGGGCGTTGGCAGCGTCGTCGCGACCCAGCAGCAACGATCTTCCATCCGCCAGCGGTGTAAACGAAGCTGGATCCTTGCGGTACGCCTGGTAGCCGTGCGACCGCAGGTCGAGTTCCTTGACCAGCCACGGATCGAGCAGGCTGCATACGTACGACGCGGCCGAAATCGTATAGCCGGGCCAAAGATCGCGCCGGCTGACCGCCGCACCGCCAATCTGCTCGGCCCGCTCGATGACGATCACCGAGAAGCCACCCTTGGCGAGCAGGGCCGCGCAGGCCAAACCGTTATGACCGGCCCCAACCACCGCTACGTCGTAGGTTTTCATGTCCCGCATATACTAGTTACGGCTGGTGATCTCTTTGCAGGGACGGGTCGCACGCGTCGTCCTGGCGCTCGTGCCGCCGATCATGCTAACGCTGGCGATACCGCTGGTCAATCGCGTCGAGCCGCGCATCTTCGGCGTGCCCTTCCTGTTGGCATGGATCGTCCTGTGGTCGCTGCTCACGCCGATCTTTCTCTATTCGATCTACCGCATCGAAGGTCGGCACCTGTGAATCCAGCCGCCGTCGCGCTGGGCATCGTCGCACTGGTCGTCCTGGGAACCATCGCATTCGCGTTGATTTCGATTCGCAAGATCGACACCGATCCGCAGCAATTCATCGTTGGCGGCCGATCGTTCGGCGCACTCTTCTTGTGGGTGTTGCTGGCGGGCGAAATCTATACGTCGTTCACGTTCTTGGGGTTGGCGGGTTGGGCGTACGGCAAGGCCCCCTCCC